>NZ_JBFTPJ010000123.1:0-9135 GCF_056398445.1 Variovorax sp. 01T439_2 | reverse complement strand
GCTCCGCATGCTGCAGCATCGCCTCGCGGCCGTCGGGCGCGATGATGCCGACGCGGATGTCTTCACGCGCGGCAATCTTCGTGAGGTGCGCCTGCTGCATCGCACCGGGGTGGAACGCGGTGATCTGGTTGTTGTCGACGTCGTTCATGATCATCGCCTGCGCGGTGAAGGTGTCGTCGAGCTGGCGCACGAACTCGGTGCTGATGCCCAGCATGCGCATGCGCTCCAGGTAGTCGGCGCCGTCGCTGCCGAGGGTGGCCATCGGCAGTGCGGTGCCGCCCAGCGCATTGAGGCTGTAGGCGATGTTGCCGGCACAGCCGCCGAAGTCGCGCCGCAGGCCCGGCACGAGGAACGACACATTGAGGATGTGCAGCTGGTCCGGAAGGATCTGGTCGGCGAACCGGCCCTCGAAGGTCATGATGGTGTCGAACGCGAGGGAACCGCAAATCACTGCTGCCATGGGTGAGCCGTTGGGTAGGAATGGGTGGATGAATGAAAAGGCGGGCGCGAGCCAGGCCTCAAGGATAGAACGCTTCGACGCGGTAGCCTGCAATGGGCGGCAGCGCGGCCGCCTCCGCTGCCGACAAGCTCATCGGCAATGACGCGGCCTGGTCGGAGCGCGCCGCAAGCACCGCCGGTGCGCCGTAGTCCGCCGCCATCAGCACGCGTCGCACCACGGCGCGCTCCTGCGTGTCGAGCAACGAAAGCTCGATGGCCGGCRTGGCCAGGGGAACGGCCGCGCCATTGCGCAGCGTGAAGCTGAGCCGGTAGTCGCTGTTGCCGGTTTTTTCGCGCGCGAAGGCCGCGCCCTCGATCACGATGTCGCCGATCTGCCGCAGCGCGGTGAGCTCGCAGCCGGTCACGCGGCACAGGCCCGCGAATGCGGGACGCAGGTTCGGCTGGCGCGCAACGATGCCGTCGCGTTCGTGGCGCAGGACCTGCACGACCAGAAGCAGGACGGCAAGCACGGCCAGCAGCCAGAGCCAGCGCCGCACCCCRGGCCGCTGCCAGACACCCGCAATGTCACGGCCCGAGTTCTCGTTGCCGTCGGAAAAAGGAAGCCGCTCCGAATCTTCCGCATCGCCGCGGACCGACGGCAGAGGCGAAGGGAGCAGGCCCGGCTCGGGCTCGCTCGCCTCCCGCACCATCGAGGCTGACATCTTTGCGGCGGCGCGCTCGTCGCGCGCCTTGGCGCTCGCAATCTTGGCCGACTTGATGCGGGCCCGGCGCAGCGCCTTTTGCATCTGCACCTGGTCGCGGTCTTGTTCGGGCGCGTGCTTTTCGTCTTCCTCGCTGGCCGTTGCCGCCATCTCGCGCGCCTTGAGGCGCAGGGCCGGCAACGGCGGTGCGGGCGGGGGCGGCGGCGAAGGCGGGGCCGCCAGATTCAGGTCGATGTTCGGAAACGGCGGCAGCGAACTCGCCGGCGGCCGCCATTCGGGCTCGTTGGCTTCGAAGTCGGTCCACAGCTCGTCGGCGACGATGCCGTGCGCCGGCAAGGCGAAGGTGGGCGCGGGCGTGGAGACAGGTGCCGATGCAGGCACGGGCTCCGGTGTTGGCGGCGGCTCGGCCTCGGAAGCCGCAGCCTCCGGCGGTTCGCGATCCTCGGGTTCGTCGTCGAAGAAATCCGCGTCTTCGATCGCATCGGAGGAGGACGGCGGCTCGGTCGGCGCGGCGGGTGCCGGCGCGGGGGGAGGCGCAGCGCTCGCGGCCGGCGGGCCATCGGGCGCCTCGTGCAGGTCGAGCGTGGCGTCGAACACGTGACTGCAGCGTCCGCAGCGCACCCAGCCATCCGAAATGCGAAGCTGGTCGCGCACCACCTTGAAGGTGGTGGCACAGGCGGGGCAGCGCGTGACGAGGCTCATGACGGGGCGATTGTAGGGTTGGGCCCTCGCCGCGCCAGTGGGATCAAACGCGAAACGGCAGGCGCGTGCGTCCTCAGCAGCGCGCCGTCATGAGGATCCAGCCGTCCTCGCTGTCGCTGACTTCGAGCGCGGCATAAGGCGCATAGGCTTCCTTCAGCTCGTCGGCCTGGCGCTCGAGGATGCCGGCCAGCACCAGCGATCCACCGGGCGCCACGTGGCTGCGCAGCAGTGGCGCAAGCACCTTGAGTGGCGTGGCCAGGATGTTGGCCAGCACGGTGCCGTAGTTGCCCTTGGCCGCTTCGGGCAGGCCGGCGTTCAGGCGCACGCCGTTGGCTTCGGCGTTGAGGCGGGTCGACGACACTGCCGCCTCGTCGATGTCGACGGCATCGATGTCGGTCGCGCCGAACTTCGCCGCGCCAATGGCCAGGATGCCGGAGCCGCAGCCGTAGTCGAGCACGCGCTGGCCGGCGAACGAACCCTGCCTTGCGATCCAGCGCAGGCACATGCGCGTGGTGGGATGGGTGCCGGTGCCAAAGGCCAGCCCCGGGTCGAGCCGCATCACCTGCCTTGCCTGCGCGGGCGGCTCATGCCAGGTGGGCACGATCCAGAATTCGGGCGTGATCTCGACCGGCGCGAACTGCGATTGCGTGAGCCGCACCCAGTCCTGCTCGGGCACCGGTGCCACGCCGAGCACCGCGCAGCCTTCGAAGAAGTCCTGCAGCGCAAGCACCGACGCCGCCTCTTTCGCAAGCGCTTCATCGGCAAACAGCGCAATCACGCGCGAACGCTGCCAGCCTTCCTTGGGCGGCGGCATGCCGGGCTCGCCGAACAGCGCCTGCTCCGCATCGGTCTGCGCATCGGCGTCTTCCACCGACACGCTCAGCGCATCGAGTGCGTCGAGCGCGTCGCTGACCGTTTCGACCCGGTCTTCCGGCGCCATCAGGCGAAGTTCGAACATGGCGTCGTTTCGTGGGTCAGCGCTTGTGCGCCGCCAGCCACTCTTCCAGATAGTGGATGTTGGTGCCGCCGCTCATGAACTTGGCGTCGACCATCAGCTCGCGGTGCAGCGGGATGTTGGTCTGGATGCCTTCGATCACGGTTTCGTTCAGCGCCGTGCGCATGCGCGCCATGGCCTGCTCGCGCGTGTCGCCGTAGACGATGATCTTGCCGATCATCGAGTCGTAGTTGGGCGGCACGAAGTAGTTGGTGTACGCATGCGAATCGACGCGCACGCCAGGGCCGCCCGGCGGGTGCCACATGGTGATGCGGCCCGGCGACGGCGTGAACTTCCAGGCGTCCTCGGCGTTGATGYGGCACTCGATGGCGTGGCCGCGCATCTCGATCTGGCGCTGCGTGAACGGCAGCTTCTCGCCGGCCGCCACCATGATCTGCGTCTTCACGATGTCGATGCCGGTGGTGAACTCGGTCACCGGGTGCTCCACCTGCACGCGCGTGTTCATCTCGATGAAATAGAACTCGCCGTTCTCGTAGAGGAACTCGAAGGTGCCGGCGCCTCGGTAGCCGATCTTCTTGCAGGCCGCGGCGCAGCGCTCGCCGATCTTCTCGATCAGCTTGCGCGGGATGCCGGGTGCCGGCGATTCCTCGATCACCTTCTGGTGGCGCCGCTGCATGGAGCAGTCGCGCTCGCCCAGGTAGACCGCGTTCTTGTGCTTGTCGGCCAGGATCTGGATCTCGACGTGGCGCGGGTTCTGGAGAAACTTCTCCATGTACACGGCCGGATTGCTGAATGCAGCGCCGGCTTCCGCCTTGGTCATCTGGATCGCGTTGATCAGCGCGGCCTCGGTGTGCACCACGCGCATGCCGCGGCCACCGCCGCCGMCGGCCGCCTTGATGATGACCGGGTAGCCGATGGCGCGGGCAATGCGCTTGTTGGTGGTGGCGTCGTCCGAGAGCTCGCCCTCGGAGCCCGGCACGCACGGCACGCCGGCCTTGATCATGGCCTGCTTGGCCGAGACCTTGTCGCCCATGACACGGATGTTTTCAGGCGTCGGGCCGATGAACTGGAAACCGCTCTGCTCCACGCGCTCGGCGAAATTCGCGTTCTCGCTCAGGAAGCCGTAGCCGGGGTGGATGGCCTCGGCGTCGGTCACCTCGGCCGCCGAGATGATGGCCGGCATGTTGAGATAGCTCAGCGACGAGGGCGCCGGGCCGATGCACACGGCCTCCTGCGCAAGCTTGACGTACTTTGCGTCGCGGTCGGCTTCGGAATAGACCATCACGGCCTTGATGCCAAGCTCGCTGCAGGCGCGCTGGATCCGGAGGGCGATTTCCCCCCGGTTTGCAACCAGGATCTTCTTGAACATGGTCACTCGATGATGAACAGTGGCTGGCCGTATTCGACCGCCTGACCGTTTTCGCCGAGGATCTGGGTGATCGTGCCGGACTTGTCAGCTTCGATTTCGTTGAGGATCTTCATCGCTTCGATGATGCAGACCGTGTCGCCCTCGTTGACCTTGCTGCCGATCTCGACGAAGGCCGGGGCACCCGGGCTGGAAGAGCGGTAGAAAGTACCCACCATCGGCGACTTGATCGCATGGCCGGCGGGTGCCGCTTCAGGTGCGGGGGCGCTGGGAAGCGCGGGTGCTGCCGGTGCGCCGGCGGCAGGAGCAGCAGCGGGTGCAGCCGCCACGGTCTGTACATATTGCACCGGGGCAGCGCCGCCGCCCTTGACGATGCGAACCTTGCCTTCGGTTTCAGTGATTTCCAGTTCGGAAATATTGGATTCCGACACCAAATCGATCAGTGTCTTGAGTTTGCGCAGATCCATGGAGCTCCAGTGCCGACTTTGCCGGTCAATAGGATGTAACTTGTCTGAAAATCGGTGATTTTCAGCGATTGGCGGCTAATGCCGAGTGTGTATCTGATTCTAACCGTGAACCAGTTCACGCCGCCAAGCGTCCAGGTCGGCCGCTTCGAGCTTGCCCATTTTACGGGCCGCCACTTCGCCCGTGCCGTTCAGGACCAGCGTGAACGGCAACCCGCCGCCCGTGTTGCCGAGATTCTTGACCAGCTCCGTGCCCTGCAGGCCGGCCAGGCCCGTGGGGTAGCTGACCGGCGTCTTCTGCAGGAACTTGCGCACCGCGCTCGGCTGATCGATGGCCAAACCAACGACTTGCCAGCCGTTCGCGCCATTTTCGCGGAAGAAGCGGTCGATCATCGGCATTTCTTCCACGCACGGCGGACACCACGTGGCCCAGAAGTTGAGCAGCAGCGGTTTGCCGCGCAAATCGGAAAACACCAGTTCGCCGCCCTCGGGCCGCTCGAAGCGCTGCGTCCAGAAGCTTGCGGCCAGCACTTCGCCCTTCGGGCTGCTGCTGCCGCGCTCACGCCACCATGCGCCGCCCAGTCCGGCCGCAGCGGCCGCGACCGCCACGCCGCCATAAAGGAGGCCTCGCCGTGTGGGCGAAGAAGTCATTCACTTGTCCTTTTCACTTTCGATCAGCCGGCGCAGCGCCGCGAGGTCGCCACGCGGCGTGCGGCCCTGGGCGTCGGGCCGGAGCGCGCCGCGCAGGTCGTCGAGGTCGTACACCAGCAGGTGCACCCCGATTTCCTCGCCCAGCGCGCGGCTTGCGGCATGCACGCTCAGCGCTTCCACCTGCTCGCCGTGAAACCCGGTGACCATGCGCGGCTCGTAGTCCACGTGGTGGTCGATCAGGGCAATCTCGGCCGACTTGGAATCATCGCAGAACAATTGAATATAAATGTCTGACAGCCGCGTGGCGGTGCCGTGCCAGACGGCGCCGCCCACATGCGGGCGGAACGCCGCCATGCGCTCCATCCATTCGAGCGCGAGCAGCCGCAGCGCACGCAGTTCCTGTGGCTGGGTGTCGGCGCAATAGAGCGCGATGTAGTCGCGCACCTCGGCCTCCACCTCGTCGTTGTTCGGCAGCGCCGTGCGCGAGGACAGGCCCAGGTCGCGCAGCGCCCGGCGCTTGGCCGGGCCGTACTCCAGCCCCTCCTCGACGACGAGGCGGGCTGCGGCGGCGGCAATCTCGCGCTTGGTGGACGTGTCCATCGGGACATTTTGCCCGCAGTACGGCGCCCCTCGCACAAACATCAGTACAGGGGACGAGGACGGGAGCGCGGACACCGCTTGCCGCCTCCCTAGAATCGGCCGATGCACATTCATATTCTTGGCATCTGCGGCACGTTCATGGGCGGATTGGCCGCCCTGGCACGCGAGGCAGGCCACCGGGTCACGGGCTGCGACGCCGGCGTGTACCCGCCCATGAGCGACCAGCTCCGGTCGCTCGGCATCGACCTGATCGAGGGCTTCGGCGCGGACCAGCTCGCGCTTTCACCCGACGTCTTCGTGGTCGGCAACGTGGTTTCGAGGGCCCGGCTGGCTGACGGCACGCCCAAGTTTCCGCTGATGGAAGCCATCCTCGACGCCGGCAGGCCCTACACCAGCGGACCGCAGTGGCTGGCCGAGCATGTGCTGCAGGGCCGCCATGTTCTGGCCGTGGCCGGCACCCACGGCAAGACGACCACCACCTCGATGCTGGCCTGGGTGCTCGAACAGGGCGGCAAGGCGCCGGGCTTCCTTGTGGGCGGGGTGCCGCTGGACTTCGGCGTCTCGGCGCGGCTCGGCAACGGTTCGGCCTTCGTCATCGAGGCCGACGAGTACGACACGGCCTTCTTCGACAAGCGCAGCAAGTTCGTGCACTACCGCCCGCGCACCGCGGTCCTCAACAACCTGGAGTTCGACCACGCCGACATCTTCGACGACCTGGCCGCGATCGAACGCCAGTTCCATCACCTCGTGCGCACGGTGCCGGGAACCGGCCGGCTGGTGGTGAACGCCACCGAGGAAAGCCTGCAGCGCGTGCTGGCAGAGGGCTGCTGGAGCGAACTGGCGCGCTTCGGCGCCGGCGGTCCGAACAGCGGATGGCAGGCCCGCGGCACGCATGACGCCTTCGACGTGCTGCGCCAGGGCGAGGCGGTCGGCCGGGTCGAGTGGGAGCTCTCGGGCCTGCACAACCAGATGAACGCGCTGGCCGCCATCGCGGCGGCAGAGCATGTGGGCGTGGCGCCGGCCGATGCGGCCCGCGCGCTCGGCAGCTTCAGGAGCGTGCGCCGGCGCATGGAGCTGCGCGGCAGCGTCGAGCGCAGCGGCGGCGCGATCACCGTCTACGACGATTTCGCCCACCATCCCACCGCCATCCGCACCACGCTCGACGGGCTGCGCAAGAAGCTCGACGACGCCGGCCGGCAGGGCGAGCGCATCCTCGCGGCCTTCGAGCCGCGCAGCAACACGATGAAGCTGGGCGTCATGGCGGCGCAGCTGCCGTGGAGCCTGGAAGCGGCCGACCTGTCGTTCTGCCACACGGCCGGCCTCGACTGGGACGCCGCCGCGGCCCTGGCCCCGATGGGCGAGCGCGCGCAGGTGGCCGGTGCCATCGAACCGCTGGTGGCGCAGATCGTCGCGGCGGCGCGGCCCGGCGACCACATCGTCTGCATGAGCAACGGCGGCTTCGGCGGCGTGCACGACAAATTGCTTGCAGCGCTGCGCGCGGCCAGCGCAGCATGACGGCCATGCGCGCCCGCGAACTGATCGAGAGCCTGAAGCTGCAGCCCCACCCCGAGGGTGGCTGGTACAGCGAGGTGTTCCGCTCGGCGGCGAGCGTCGTTCCCACCGACGGCCGCACGCCGCGCAGCGCGCTCACCAGCATCTACTTCCTGCTCGAGGCCGGCCAGCATTCGCGCTGGCACCGGGTGCTGTCGGATGAAGTGTGGGTGCACCTGGAAGGCGTGCCGCTGGCGCTCTGGACCTGCGATGCCGCGCTGCGCACGGCGCCGGCCCATGTGCGCCTGGGCCCGGTCGATGYGCACGGCACGCGCCCCCAGCATGTGGTGCCGGCCGGCCAGTGGCAGGCCGCCCGGCCGATCCAGGGCCACGCGAGCGGCGACTACACGCTGGTCGCCTGCATGGTCGGCCCGGGCTTCGACTTCGCCGACTTCTCCCTGGTGCCGCCGGACAGCGATGAAGCCGCCGCCATGCGGCACCACTGGCCGGACCTGGCCGGGATGCTTTGACCCTGTTGTTCAGCCCCGGCGCTGCTTGATCGCCTGCGACAGGGTGTCCAGCACCTGCACCGAGTCGTCCCAGCCCAGGCAGGCGTCGGTGATGCTCTTGCCGTATTCGAGGCCTGAGAGCTGGTCCTTGCCCGGCGTGAACTTCTGCGCGCCGGCCTGCAGGTGGCTTTCGACCATCACGCCGAAGACGCGGTTCGAACCCCCGGCGATCTGGCCGGCGATGTCCTTGGCCACGTCGATCTGCTTCTGGTGCTGCTTGGAGCTGTTGGCGTGGCTGCAGTCGACCATCAGCGTGGGCGGCAGCTTGGCGGCCTCGAGGTCCTTGCAGGCGGCCTCGACGCTGGCCGCGTCGTAGTTGGGCGCCTTGCCGCCGCGCAGGATCACGTGGCAGTCGCGGTTGCCGTTGGTCTGCACGATCGCGACCTGGCCGTTCTTGTGCACCGAGAGAAAGTGGTGGCCGCGCGCCGCCGCCTGGATGGCGTCGGTGGCGATGCGGATGTTGCCGTCGGTGCCGTTCTTGAAGCCGATGGGCGCCGACAGGCCCGAGGCCAGTTCGCGGTGCACCTGGCTTTCGGTGGTGCGCGCGCCGATCGCGCCCCAGGCGATCAGGTCGCCGATGTACTGCGGCGAGATCACGTCGAGGAACTCGCTGCCCGCCGGCAGGCCGAGCCGGTTGATGTCGATCAGCAGCTGGCGCGCCATGCGCAGGCCTTCGTCGATGCGGTAGCTCTCGTCCAGGTACGGGTCGTTGATGAGGCCCTTCCAGCCGACCGTGGTGCGCGGCTTCTCGAAGTACACGCGCATCACGATCTCGAGCGTGCCGGCGTACTTTTCGCGTTCCACCTTGAGGCGGCGGGCGTATTCGAGCGCCGCGGCCGGGTCGTGGATCGAGCACGGGCCCATGACCACCAGCAGCCGGTCGTCCTTGCCCGCCATGATGTTGTGGATGCTGCGGCGGGTGCCTTCGATCAGCGTCTCGACCGGCGTGCCGCGGATCGGGAAGAAGCGGATCAGGTGTTCGGGAGGGGGCAGCACGTTGATGTCCTTGATGCGTTCGTCGTCGGTCTTGCTGGTTTTTTCGACGCTCGCATACCAGCTGTCGCTGGCGGGGGCAGTGTTCGTGCTCATGGTGCTTTCCTTGTTGGAGTGGATATCGTCAGGGCATAAAAAAACCGCCGGGGCTCGAGGCGCCGGCGGTTTTGGGAGGGTGTTCGTT
>NZ_JBFTPJ010000122.1:0-9144 GCF_056398445.1 Variovorax sp. 01T439_2 | reverse complement strand
CGCCCGCAGTGCCCATGCCTCCGTCGCCGCCCGCACCGAGCGCGGTGGCTCCGTCTCCCGAGACAGCGGCCGCAGCGCCACCGGTTCCTGCCGTCCCGTTGATGGTTCCCGGACCGGCATTGCCTGCACTCCCATCGACAAAACCCGCTGCGTAGGCGCTTCCCCCGACCAGCAGCGCGACCGCGGGCAGATGCCGGAATGCGCGCACCCACCGCTGTTTTCCGGCTGGCGCCTCATGCAAGCCGACTTGGGCGCCGCTGTCATGGATTCGTGTGGGCATGGACTTCCTCCTTGAAAGCAAATAAAACAAGTAAGACGAAGTGTGTATTTCGCATCCCGACCAAGCCATCCCCGAAAGCTGGTAAATGCCGTACGAAGAATCTCCACCGCAGGCCGGCCGCCGACGAGCGCGCCGGGGCCTTGCGGCATGGCTTGCTRCACGGGCCGGCGCCGGCTTCCTCCTTGGTGTTGTTGTTCTTCTTCTCGCCGCGGCCGGCCTGGCGCAGGCGCAGCCCGCTCCTGCATTCCGGGCTGCATTCCATGTCGAAGCCGTGCGCGGCACCGGCTGGGACGACGCCGGCCCGCCGGCTGATGGCTGGACGCCCGTCGCCCTGCCCGACAGCTGGGCTGCGCGCTGGCCCGGCTTCGACGGCGTGGTCTGGTACCGGCTCACCTGGGACCAGCCCGCCGAGGTCGCCGAGGCCRGCCTGCTGCTGCACTACCTCAACATGGCCGGCGCGGTGTCGTTCAACGGCACCCCGATCTGGCGCGACCAGAGCCTGGTCGAGCCGCTGACCCGCGCCTGGAACAGCCCGCGCTACTGGCTGCTGGCGCCGCCGCTGCTGCGGGCGGGCCGCAACACGCTGCTGGTGCGCGTCTCGGGCCTGTCCGCCTACCAGGCCGGCCTGGGTCCGGTCAGCCTCGGCGCACCCGCGGCCATGCAGGCGGAGTACGGACTCGAGCGCGTCTGGCGCCGCGATCTCCAGATGCTCGGCCTCGCGGTGAGCGCCGCGGTCTCGGCCTTCTTTGCTGCGCTGTGGGCCATGCGCCGGCGCGAGACGGCCTACGGCTGGTTCGCGCTGATGTCGGTGCTGTGGCTCCTGTTCGGCTACAACCAGATCGCCACCAGCCCCTGGCCCTTTGCGAGCAACCACAGCTGGCAGGCGCTGAACACCTCGCTGCTGCTGCTCTTCAGTGTGTCCTACGCCGTGTTCGCGCTGCGCTTCTGCGAGCGACGCATGCCGCGGCTGGAAGGCCTTGCGCTGCTGGTCGCGGTGGCCGGCGTGCTCGACCTGTGGCTCGCCGGCTCCGCCAACCTGCTCGCTCACCGCGCCGTCTGGACGCTGGTGGGCGGCCTCACGATCATTGCGGTGAACAGCGCCGCGCTGGTCCATGCCTTGCGCCATCGCCGCAGCCCGATGCGCTCGCTCGCGCCCTTCATGGCCCTGTCGGCGGCAACGGGCGCGCACGACCTGCTGGTGTTCACGCAGGTGATCGACAGCAACATCTACTACACGACCATGTCCTCGTACGGCCTGCTGCTGGGCATGGCGCTGACGCAGGCCGGGCGCTTCGTGCAGAGCCTGAAGCGCATCGAGAACTTCAACACCGAGCTGATCGAGGAAGTGAACGCGGCCAAGGCCGAACTCGGCGTCACGCTGGCGCAGCAGCATGCGCTCGAGCTGGCGCATGCGCGCATCGGCGAGCGGGTGAACCTCGCGAGCGACCTGCACGACGGGCTGGGCGGCATGCTGGTCGGCAGCATCGCAACGCTCGAACGCAAACCCGAGAAACTCTCCGCGCCCGAACTGCTCGCCATGCTCAAGCGCTTGCGCGACGACCTGCGGCTGATCATCGAGGCCACCGGCCAGCACGATGGCACGCGGGCCTTCGGCGAACTGCTCGTGCCCCTGCGGCACCGCACCTCTCAGCTGCTCGACGCGAACGGCATCGACTGCCGCTGGCAGGTATCGAACATCGAGACGCTCGAGCTGCCGCCGTCACAGAGCCTGGATCTGCTGCGCTTCCTGCAGGAGGCGTTGACCAACGTGCTCAAGCACAGCGCAAGCCGCCGCGTCGACGTGGCGGTGACGCGCACCGGCGCCGAACTGCAGCTCAGCGTGCGCGACGACGGCCGCGGCTTCGTGGTGGACGGCGCCGACAAGGGCGCCGGCGCGGGCTTGCGCAGCCTGCGCACGCGCGCACGCCGCCTGGGGGCCGAACTGCAGCTGCAATCGCGCCCCGGCCAGACGCAGCTGGCGCTGCGCATGCCGCTGGCAGCGGCGTCCTGAGGGGCCTGCGCACCCCCGTCCCGGCCCTTGCCGAAGCAGGTTGCGCCACCCGGTCCGGCCCCTCTGTGCAAGGCCCTGTTCAGGGCATGGGCAAACCGGGGGACATAAATGTCAATTCCGGCAACATTCGCGCAAAATAAGTCGAAACGTCCCAGTTTCTCGGCCACAGTCTCAGAATGCCGCCCAAATGTTCTCCTCGGAAGCCGCCGAAACCGTTTCGCTGAGCTCGGTGCTCGTGGTCGAAAACGACACGGCAATGCAGGAACGCCTGCGTTACATCCTGCCCACACTCGGCTGCGACGAGCCGCAGATCACCTGGGCCGACGATGCCGAGATGGCCATGCAGCTGCTGGAAAAGCCGAGCTTCGGCGTGATGCTGGTGGACATCGGCCTGCCTGGCGACGACGCGGTCGAGCTCGTCGAATGGCTGCAGGCCCACCATCCGCAAGTGCCCGCCGTGGCCATTTCCGCCTCCCGCAGCGAAGAAGCCATTTTTTCCGCACTCCGCGCCGGCGCGGTGGCCTATCTCCTGAAGGAGCGCGACGACCTCGAGCTGAGCATCGGCCTGCGCAGCATCGAGCAGGGCGGCGCCACCATCGATCCGGCCATTGCGCGGCGCGTGCTGGCCTGGCATGCGGGGCACGCGGCCGATCCGGGGTCGATGCCCGAAGCGGCGCTGACGCCGCAGGAGCGCAAGACGCTCGAACTGGTGGTGCAGGGGCTCGAGCACCGCGACGTCGCCCAGGCGCTGGCCATGCCCCGGCTGGCGGTGGAATGCCGCATCAAGGGCATCTACAGAAAGCTGGCGCTCGGCTCGCGCGCCGAGACGGCGCACATGGGCGGCGGGCACGCCCTGGCGCGCTGACCAGCCCTAGAGCTCGAGCACCAGCCGGCCTTCGCAGGCGCGCGAGCAGCAGGCCATCATCTTGTTGTGGGCCTCGCGTTCCGGGCGGGTCAGCACCACGTCGCGGTGATCGACCTTGCCGGACAGCACCCGCACTTCGCAGGAGCCGCACAGGCCCTCCTCGCAGTCGCTCTGCACGTCGACGTTGGCGGCGCGCAGCGCCGACAGCAGGGTCTGGCCGGGCGGCACGGTGACCACGAGGCCCGAATCCTTCAGCTCGACCTCGAAGGCCTGCTCCTTCGACGGATCGAGGGTGGCGAGCGTCGACTCGAAATGCTCGACGCGCAAGGCACCCTCGGGCCAGGCGGCGCAGCAGTCTTCGAGCGCCTCGAGCATGCGCAGCGGTCCGCAGGCATAGACCTGCGCACCGGCCACCGGCTCGGCGAGCAGTGCGCGCAGGTCGCAGCGCCGCCCTTCGTCGCTCGCATGGACCTGCAGCCGCTCGCCGTGCAGCGCCGCGAGCTCGTCCAGGAAGGCCATGCGCGCGCGGCTGCGGCCGCTGTAGTGCAGCTCGTAGTCCATGCCGAGCGCCTTCGCGCGGCGCGCCATCGCGCTGACGGGCGTGATGCCGATGCCGCCCGCGATGAAGATCGCCTTCGCCAGCGACTCGTCGAGCCGGAAGTGGTTGCGCGGCCCGCGGATGCGCAGCCGGTCGCCGGCCTTCACCTGCGCATGCACCCAGGCCGAGCCGCCGCGGCCCTCGGGCTCATGCAGCACCGCGATCTCGAGCACGCCGGCTTCGCCCGGATCGCCGCACAGCGAATACTGGCGCGACCGCTCGGGCGAGCCGCATTCCACGTCGATGTGCGAACCGGCGGTCCAGCGCGGCAGCGGCTTGCCATCGGGCGACACCAGGCGCAGCTTGACGATGCCTTCGGCCACCGGCGTCACGCGCTCCACCACCACCGGCCGCGTGATCGCGTGCCGCGAGGGCTCGCCGATGCGCACCGGCACCTGCACCTCGCGCAGCGCGGGGTTCCTGCGCTCCGGATTGGCCGCAGGGTCCCACTCGACCCACAGGTGCTCGGGCCCGCGGAACGAGGTGTTCGGCACGTAGCTGAAGCGCTGCTCCGAGAGCCGCATGTGCGGCAGCCGCCGCGTGAATTCCTCCAGGAAGATCTGCATTTCCATGCGCGCGAGGTTCTTGCCCATGCACTGGTGCGAGCCGTAGCCGAAGGTCAGGTGGTCGCTGGCGTTGTCGCGGCGGATGTCGAACAGGTCGGCATCGGAAAAATGCGCCTCGTCATGATTGGCCGACGAGGTGACGATCAAGAGCCGCGAGCCGGCCGGCAGGTCGACGCCGCCCACCTGCGTGTCCCGCGTGACGAGGCGCCGCCACGCGGCCACCGAGCCGTTGTGGCGCAGGCACTCTTCCACCGCGTTGGGAATGAGGCCCGGGTCTTCGCACAGTTCCTGCCACACCTGCGGATGCTGCAGCAGCAGCTTGACTGCATTGGCGGTGGCATTGGCGGTGGTCTCGTGCGCGGCCACGATGCCGGCCATCATCATCGAGTGCAGGTACGAATCGGTCACCACCTCGGGGTGCAGCTTCTGCTTGCGGATGCCGTACTGCATCCAGCCGGGCRCGTCGGGGTCCCGCCGCATCTTCTCGAGCACCTTGCCGGCGTACTGCCAGAAGTTGCCGACCGCATGCGCCACGGCCACCTGCTCCTCGGGCTTGGGCCGGCCCCAGGTATTGACGGTGTGCGCGATCGAATACTTGCGAAGCGTGTCCATGTCTTCCTCGGGCACGCCAAGGAAGTGCAGTGCCACGGTCAGCGGAATTTCCCACAGCATCTGGTCGACGAGATCGGCACGGCCGTCGTCGATGAAGCGGTCGACATAGCTGCGCGCCAGCTCGCGCACCATCGGCTCGTGGTGCTTGAGCGCCTCGGGCGTGAACGGGTCCATCAGCACGCGGCGGCGCGGCATGTGGGCGGGCTCGTCCTCGTTGACCAGCGTGCGGTTCAGCGCGAAGCCGTAGGAGGCGAGCACGGCGTTGGCCTCGTCGCCGGTGGGCGTGATCTTCTCGAGCGCGTTGGAGGGGCTGAAGGTGATGTTGTCGCGGAACACCGCCTTGATGTCGTCGTAGCGCGTGATCACCCAGTAGCCGAGCTTGGGGCTGAAGAAGATCGGCTCCTTCTCGCGCGCCCAGCGCACGTACTCGGGCGGGTCCTGCTGGTAGCCGTCCTCGAAGGGGTCGAACTCGGCGGCGCGCGCGCTCACAGGGCAGCCGGTGGGCGTGCGCTCGGAAGACAGCGGCCCGTGCGCGACGGGGCAGCCGGAAGTGCGCGAAGGCATGGCGGTATCGGACATGGCAGCAGACTCAGTCCAGCGTGATCTTCAAGTCGCGGATCAGCTTGTGCCAGCGCACGGTCTCGACCTTCAGCAGCGCGGTGTACTGCGCGGGCGTGTTGCCGACCGGCTCGACGCCGAAGTCGACCATGCGCTTGTTCACCGAGGGCTCATGGATGGCCGCCACCAGCTGGCGGTTGAGCGTGTTCACCACCTCCGGCGGCGTGGCCGAGGGCACCACCACGCCGACCAGCGCGGCGGCCTCGACGTTCTTGTAGCCGAGCTCGGCGAAGGTGGGCACGTCGGGCAGCTGCGGCAGGCGCGTCGGGTTGGCCACCGCCAGCGCGCGGACCTTGCCGCCCTTGATGAAGCCGGCGCCGGCCGCCAGGTCCACCATCATGGCCGGCAGCTGCCCTCCCACCACGTCGGCCAGCGCCGGCGCCGCGCCGCGGTACGGCACATGGACCATGAAAAGGCCGGCCTCCACCTTGAGCAGTTCCATTGCCAGGTGGTGCGGGCTGCCGGCGCCGGCCGAGGCGTAGCTCACGTCGCCCGGCTTGGCCTTGGCCCTGGCGATGAAATCCTTGGCCGTCGCGATGCCGGAATTGGCGCCGACCACCAGGATCATCGGGAACTTGCCCATCAGCGTGACGGGCGCCAGGTCCTTGGTCGGGCTGTACGAGAGCGACTTGTAGAGCGCCGGATTGAACACCAGCGTGCCGTTGTCGGCCGACAGCACCGTGTAGCCGTCGGCCGGCGCGCGCGCCGTCTCGGCCGCGGCCAGCGCGGTGTTGCCGCCGGGCTTGTTGTCCACCAGCACCGGCTGCCCCACCTGGGTGGAGAGCGTCTGCGCCACCGTGCGCGCCAGGAAGTCGGAGCCGCCGCCGGCCGCGTACGGAACGAGCCAGCGGATCGGCTTGGCGGGAAAGGCCTGGGCGCCGGCACTTGTTGCCACGGCAGCAAGGGAAAGAACGGCAAGGCACCGAGCGAGGCGGTTTTTCATGGATGTCTCCGGCATGATTGTGTATTGCGTAATTATCATACGCATTGCGTAATATTGATTCAAGGGACAACCCTGAACCCGAGCGGCCGCTCGGCGCCCGGTCCCAGCACCTAACATGTAGCCCACATGACCCAAGCTCCGGAGCTCCCCCCTCTCTCCCCCGCGACCCGCGAACGCCGCCAGCGCGTGCAATCGGCCGAGACCGGCATGGCGGTGCTCAAGGGGCTGGCCCACCTGGGCGGCCGCAGCAGCCTGACGGCCCTGTCGGCCCACGTGGGCGAAAGCCCGGCCAAGGTGCACCGCTACCTCGCCAGCCTGATGGAGGAAGGGCTGGTGCTGCAGGACGCCGTCTCGCAGCACTACTACCTGGGCACGGAAGCCATCCAGATCGGCCTGGCCGCCATGCGCCAGGCGGACCCGATCCGCGCGGCCGAGCCCTGCCTCGTGCGGCTGCGCGAGTCGCTGGAAGTGACCTGCTTCGTCGCGGTCATGGGCAACAAGGGGCCGACCATCGTGCGCTTCGAGGAGCCGGGCCTGCCGGTCACGGTGAACGTGCGCGCCGGCTCGGTGATGTCGATGCTCTGGTCGGCCACCGGCCGCGCGTTCCTGGGCCTGCTCGACGAGTCGCGGGTGCTGGCGCTGGCCGAGCAGGAACTGGCCGATTCACCGGAAGACATGCGGGCCACGCTGGACGCGAAGGACCCCATCGGCCAGCTGCGGCGCGAGGTGCAACTGGCCCGCTGCGCGAGCGTGAAGGACACCTACCTGCGCGGCATCAGCGCCGTGGCGGCGCCGGTCTACGACTATGCGGGCCGGGTGTGCGCCGTGCTGACTGCGCTGGGCGCCACGGGCGGCTTCGACCCGGCCATCGACGGCCCGATCGCCACCGCGGTGCGGCAGGAAGCCCGTGCCGCGAGCGCCATCCTGGGGCACGGGAACGGCGCCTGAGCGCCGGGCCGGCTGCTGCGCTTATTCCGCCCAGACCACCGTGCCGGTCCACGCCGTGGCCAGCACCACGATGCCGAAGGCGATGCGATACCAGGCAAAGGGAATGAAGTCGTGCGTGCTGATGTACTTCAGCAGCCAGCGCACGCAGAGCCAGGCGCTGATGAAGGAGAACACCAGCCCCACGGAGAACAGCGGAATGTCGGCCACCGACAGCAGCGCGCGCTCCTTGTAGAGACTGTAGGCGCCGGCGCCGATCAGCGTCGGAATGGCCAGGAAGAACGAAAAGTCGGTGGCCGCCTGGCGCGACAGGCCGAGCAGCATGCCGCCGATGATGGTCGAGCCGCTGCGGCTGGTGCCCGGGATCATCGCGAAGCACTGCACCAGGCCGACCTTGAGGGCGTCCCACATCGTCATGTCGTCGACATGCTCGATGCGCACCGAGCCCGGCGGCCGCTTCTCGGCCCACAGGATGATGAAGCCGCCGATGATGAAGGTGCTGGCCACCACCACGGGAATGAAGAGGTGCGCCTTGATCATCTTGCCGAACAGCAGGCCCAGCACCACGGCGGGCAGAAATCCGATGACCACGTTGAGCGCGAGGCGCCGCGCCTTGGCCTGCCTTGGCAACGCCACCACGGTGGAGTGGATCTTCTGCCAGTACACCAGGATCACCGCGAAGATCGCACCGGTCTGGATGGCAATGTCGAACACCTTGGCCTTGTCGTCATCGAAACCGAGCAGCGAGCCCGCAAGAATCAGATGCCCTGTCGACGAGATCGGAAGAAATTCGGTCAGCCCCTCGACGATGCCCATGACGGCGGCCTTCACCAGCAAAACGATGTCCACGCTTACTCCTTTAAAGAGCAGCAATTATGGCGAGGCATCGAGTCAGGCCAGGTTCAGCTGGCCCCTGGCATCTGCGGGCTTTATCGAAGAGCCTGATCCGTGCGCAGCCGCAGGGCCCGCACCGCGCTGTCGACGGTGGTGAGCACCGGCAGGCCGCTGGCCGCTTCGCAGGCGGCACGCGCGCGCGCCATGCTGAACTGCGCAAGCGCAATGCGCGTGCAGCCGCGCTCGCGCAGCGCCGCCGCCTGGGCGGCAATCAACGCATCGTGCCGCTGCGTGTCGCCGGCGTTCAGCGCGTCGAGCGCGCCTTCGGCCAGCATGGGCTCGAGCGCGATGCCCGGCGGAAACTCCGGCGGCATCGACACCAGCGTGGCCGCGAAGGTGGCGATGAGGCCGAGCTTGCCCTGCCCTTGCGCGGCCTCGGCCACCATCGCCTCGTTGGGCTTGAGCAACGGAATGCCCGCATGCCGCTGCGCCACGGCCTCGATGCAGGGCCCGAAGGCCGAGCAGGTGAAGAGGATGCCCTTGGCACCCGTGTCGACCGCGTACTGCGCGAGCCGCTGAAAGCGCTCGTGCATCGCCGCGTCGAGCCCGCGGCCACCGCGCGCGAGGTCGGCCGAGAGGCTGTCGTCGAGCAGGTTCATGCGCACGGCCTCGGGCCAGTCGCGCTCGAAGGCGGCGTTGATGGGCGCAACCGAGTGCGAGAGCGCGTGGATCAGTGCGATGCGGGTCATGCGGCAGGAAGGGTCAGATGCCCTTGGACGACGGGTTGGCAAAGGCCTCCTTCGTCTCGGCGTTGAGCGGATAGTTGATGTTGATGCCCTTGGGCGGAATCGGCGACATGAACCACTTGTTGT
>NZ_JBFTPJ010000121.1:0-9177 GCF_056398445.1 Variovorax sp. 01T439_2 | reverse complement strand
ATCTTGGGCTCCTCAGGCCATCCAAGCGCTCAGGGCTTGGACGGCTCCTGGTTGGTCTTGGGCCGGAGGTCTTCCCGCAGCCCGAAGGGCGCGGAATCGTCGTGGCGCGAGGCCTCCGCGTTCTTGCGCTTGCGCGCCATGCGCTCGGCCGGCGCCGGTGCCGAGTCCTGTTCGCCGGCGGCCGAGGAACCGGCCGCGAACTTTTCGCCCGCGCCGATGTTGTCCACGCCGCCGTCGGTGGTGGGCCGCGATCCGTCGCCTGAACCGAGGCTTCCGGGTGCTCTATTCATGTCGATCGACTCCTCTCTCTCTGTTCGCTTGGGGTGCCTGAAGAACACCAGAACACCAGTTGGAACGAACCCATTCTGGGAGGTACCCCGGTCCCGCACGTAGGACGAGGCCAGCGTCCGTCAGTCGGAAGCTTCCTCGCCCCAGGGCCGCCGTTCGGTTGTTGAATGTTGCTGAAGTGTTTCTCCAAAGGTGCAACACCTTGCCGGCGGCGCTCGAATGGATCAGCATGGAATGCCCCCTATTCACATTTGTATGTGATAAATTCACATAAATAACATTGTGAAACATTGATGGCCAGCTGAATGAAAAAGCACTCGTTCCCGCGCAAGCGCAATGGCTTCACATTGATCGAGCTGATGATCACGGTGGCGATCATTGCGATCCTGGCGTCCATCGCGTATCCCAGCTACCAGCAGTACATCATCCGGTCCAAGCGCTCGGCGGCCCAGGCGCAGATGATGGACATCGCCAACCGCCAGCAGCAGTTCCTGCTGGCCAACCGCAGCTACGCCACCAAGGACGCCCTCGCGGCCAGCGGCTACACGCTGCCCGCGGAGGTTGCGGCCAACTACGGCTACACCATCACGCTGCAGGACGCCGGCACACAGGTGCCCAGTTTTCTCCTGACCTTCAGCCCCACGGGAAGCCAGCAGAGAGATGGCGACCTCACCCTCAACAACCAGGGCGTCAAGACGCCGGCGGGCAAATGGTGAGGCGCCATTTGTCTGCCGCACCGAACGGCCGAGGGCAGCGCGGCGCCACGCTGCTCGAGGTGCTGGTCACGCTGCTGATCGTCTCGTTCGGGCTTTTCGGGCTCGTGGGCCTGCAAGCACGCCTCCAGTCGTCGGAGATGGAGTCCTACCAGCGCTCGCAGGCGCTGATCCTGCTCAACGACATGGCCAGCCGGATCGAGATCAACCGCCGCATGGCCTCCAGCTACGTCACCACTGCGCCATTGGGCGCCGGAGCCACGTGCCCGACGGCCACCGCCACGCGCTTGCAGGTCGACGTCAAGGAGTGGTGCAACGCGCTGCAGGGCGCCGCCGAAACCTCCAGCGGCACCAAGCTTGGCGCGATGATCGGCGGCCGCGGCTGCGTGCAGGCTCTGAGCACCAACGAATACCTGATCACGGTCGCCTGGCAGGGCCTGGTGCCCACCGCCGCGCCGCCGGAGGGCGTGCCCTGCGGCAAGGACCTGTACGATGCGGCCGCCCCGGCCTCGGCCAGCGAACCGGCGCCGGCCTGTTCCAGCGACAGGTGCCGAAGGACCGTGACGACGCTGGTGCGCATCGGGAATCTCTCATGAGCCAAGCCAGCTTCGCGATCGCGGTTCAGCGCCCTGCCCGGCGGACACGCGCCTCGCTGCGCCAGCACGGCCTCACGCTGATCGAGCTGATGGTGGCGATCACCATCATGCTGATCGTCGTGGCCGCGCTGCTGGCGCTGTTCCTCAACGTGAACAACACCCAGCGCGAGATGGTCAGGGTCAATCGCCAGATCGAGAGCGGCCGCCTCAGCATCTTCGTGCTGGAGAACGAGGTCTCGCACGCGGGCTTCTGGGAAAACTACATGCCCGAGTTCGACGACCTCACCGTCAGTGGCGTGCCCCAGAAGGTGCCCACCGGCACGGCGCCCGATCCCTGCCTGGCCTACTCGGCGGCCAACTGGACCGACGACTACAAGCGCAGCCTGCTCGATATGCCCGTGCAGGCCTACGCCGCGGTGCCCGCCAGTTGCACCGATCTGCTGCCGAATCAGAAAGCCGGCACCGACGTGCTGGTGGTGCGCCATGCCGAGACCTGCGTGCCAGGCGCGCCCAACTGCGAAGCCGACACGCTGGGCAAGCTCTACTTCCAGTCGTCGTTCTGCGGTACGCAGAAGCCCTCGGACTTCGATCTCAGCACGGCGGGCTTTGCCACCATGCTGGCCAAGAACTGCACGGCGCCGGCGCCCAAGCGCAAGTTCATCTCCGACATCTACTACGTGCGCACCTACGCCGAGACCGTGGGCGATGGCATTCCGACCTTGGCCCGCTCGCGCTTCGACCTGTCGGCCACCGGCCTGGCGCAGCAGCCGCCGGTTCCCCTCATCGAGGGCATCGAAGGCTTCCGCGTGGAGTTGGGCCTGGACACCCTCAGTAAAACCGGCGCGCTCGTGAACTACGCCCAAGCCATCAACTGGGCCGACGTGGCCAACAGGTCCACGCCCACCAATCGCGGCGACGGAAGCCCCGATGGCGATTTCGTGCACTGCAGCACCGCGCTGCCCTGCACGGCCGACCAGCTGATGAACGTGGCGGCGGTCAAGCTCTATGTGGTCGCCCGCAGCCTGGAGATTTCTCCCGGCCACACGGATACGCGCACCTACAACATGGGAAGCGGATCGCTCGGCCCCTTCAACGACCACTACAAGCGGCATGCGTTCACCACCGCGATCCGCATGACCAACGTGACCGGACGCAGGGAAACGCCGTGAAGCCATCGACAACGCACTCCACCATGCGCCGGCGACAGGACGGCGCGGCGCTGATCGTCGGGCTGATCATGCTGGTGCTCATCACGCTGGCCGTGACGGCGGGGTTCACGCTCAGCAACACCAACCTCAAGTCGGTCGGCAACATGCAGAGCCGGAACGAAGCCGTGGCCGCTTCCAACCGCGCCATCGAGGAAGTGGCGGCCTCGCTGCTGCTGCCGGGCGTGGACGGCTCGCCTTCGCTTGCGGCGCCGCAGCGCACCGTGAGCATGGTGGACATCAACAACGACGGCACGATCGATTACGAAGTCCAGATTGCACCGCCGACCTGCGTGCGGGCGACCAAGTCGACGGATACCGGCGGCGGCGGCGCGGTGGGACCCGGCGGCATCGGCGGCGGGGCATCCACCGCCGGCTCGGGCCTCAATGCGCTGCCCGACCAATACAACTCGGTGTGGGACATCAGCACCAGCGTGACCGATGCCGTGAGCGGCACGGTCACCTCGGTTCGCCAGGGCGTGCGCGCGCTCCTGAGCAAAGAGCAGTTCCTGGCGCTGTGTTCATAGCCATTCCCCTCCTCCCGATGATCACGACGACGAACGGATCGCAATCATGAAAAAGAACTTCTTCCGGTCGCTCTGCGCCGCTGCGATGCTGATGCTCGGCCTGGGCTCGGCCCAGGCGGAAGACATCGATCTTTTCGTCGGCTACAACCAGACCACCACGGAGGCGCCGAATGTGCTGTTCGTGGTGGACAACACGGCCAACTGGACCCCGCTCTTCACCGCTGAAATGAACGCGCTGGCGAGCGCCTTCGAAAGCCTGTCCTCGGGCAAGTTCAAGGTCGGGGTGATGATGTTCACCGAAACAGGAGGAGGCAATTCGAATGTCGACGGCGCCTATCTGCGTGCTGGCATCCGCCTGATGGACGATGCCAGCAAGCCCAAGTACGGCGCGCTGATTCGAAACCTCGACGTGGGTGCCGACAAGTCCAACGGCGGCAAGGCCGGCAAGATGATGGCCGAGGTCTACCGCTATCTGGCGGGCCAGGCTCCATTGGCCGGCAACAACAAGCTCAAGGCCGATTACAGGGGCAATGTCTCCACTTACGGCCAGGGCAAAAACGAATCCGCTGGATCTGTCGCATCCAGGGCAATCTGGGCGCTCCCTGGCAATCCGCTGAATGCAATCGGCAGCACCACCTACAACGCCCCGAACACCGCGAACTGCATCGGCACCTACGTCATCTACATCAGCAATGGTGCCGCACAGGACAACAACAGCGACACCACGACTTCCACCGATGCCCTGCGCGCCGCGGGCGGCACGACCACCGCCATTACGCTGAACCCGAGCGGTTCCCAGGACAACGTGGCCGACGAATGGGCCAGGTTCCTGCAAAGCAGCATGGGCGTGAAGGTCTACACCGTCGAAGCCGCGACGGCCAGCGGCGGCCAGGGGCCGGGCTGGACTGCATTGCTCAAGAGCATGTCGGAGCAAAGCAAGGGCGAGTACTACGACATTTCCACCAATCCCAACCTGGGCAAGGCGCTGAGCGATGCGCTCGACGATATCTTCAGCAAGATCCAGTCGGTCAACAGCGTGTTCTCGTCGGTGAGCCTGCCCGTGAGCGTGAACACGCAGGGCACCTACCTGAACCAGGTGTTCGTGGGCATGTTCCGCCCCGACGATTCCGCCTATCCGCGCTGGAACGGCAATCTCAAGCAATACAAGCTGGGCGTGGATGGCAGCAACCAGCTGATCCTGCAGGACGCCTCGGGCGCCAACGCCATCAACAACCAGACCGGCTTCATCGCACCTTGCGCGCGGAGTTTCTGGACGCCGACCAGTCGCAACACCTACTGGAGCTTCAACCCCTCTGGCGACTGCATCAGCAGCGACACGACCATCGACCTTCGCGCTTCGGACAGCCCGGACGGCAACGTGGTCGAAAAAGGCGCGCAAGCCTACATGCTGCGCCAAGTGCTCACGGCCGACCGCAACGTCATGACCTGCGCGCCGGGCGCCTGCTCGGCCTTGACCACCTTCGCCGATGGCAATGCGGGCATCACGTCGACGGCCCTTGGGGCGCAAACCACCACCGAACGGACCGCGTTGATCAACTGGCTCCGGGGCCTGGACAACAAGGGCGACGAGCGCAAGGACACCACCGGAAATCCCCTGACCTCCACCACCGCCATGCGCCCCTCGGTGCACGGCGACGTGGTGCATTCGAGGCCGGTGGCCATCAACTACGGCAGCGATGACCTGGCGAACGCGCAGGTGGTGGTGTTCTACGGCGCCAACGATGGCGTGCTGCGCGCCGTCAACGGCAACCAGGCCACCTCGATCGGGTCGGCAGCGCCCGGCAGCGAGCTGTGGTCCTTCGTGCCGCCGGAGTTCTACGGCAGCATCAAGCGGCTGTACGACAACACCACGCGCATCAACTTTCCGGGCATTCCGGTGAGCGTGGGCGCCACCGCGCCCAAGCCTTATGGCATGGACGGCCCGATGGCGGCCTACCGCCAGGGCACGTCGGCATGGCTCTATGCGAGCATGCGCCGCGGCGGCCGGCTGATCTATGCGTTCGACGTGTCCAACCCCGCGACGCCCGTTCTCAAATGGCGCCGCGGCTGCCCCAACCAGGACAACGACACGGGCTGCGACAGCGGTGCCAACGACATGAGCGGCATCGGCCAGACCTGGTCGGCACCGAAGATCGTGAAGGCCAGCGGCTATGGCGCCGGCAACACGCCCATGGTGATGTTCGGCGGCGGCTACGACAAGTGCGAGGACGTCGACACCACCACGCCCGCCAGCGCCTGCGGCTCGGCCACCAAGGGCAAGAAGATCTATGTGCTCGACGCCAGCACGGGCGACGTCCTCAAGACCTTCGACACCGTCCGCGCGGTCAGCGGGGAGGTCACCATCGTGAACGACAGCACCGGCCTCGCCAAGTTCGCCTACGCGGCCGACCTGGGCGGCAACGTGTACCGCATCACCATCGGAAGCGGCGCGCCCGCCAGCTGGAGCATGGTCAAGATCGCCTCGCTCGGCTGCAGCGACACCGTGACCGCCTGCACGCCCAACCGCAAGTTCATGTTCGGTCCCGACGTGGTCGAGGACAACGGCATGTACGTGCTGCTGCTGGGCTCGGGCGACCGCGAGAAGCCGCTGCGCTCCTACTCCGCCGCGCTCAGCGTTTCCAACCGCTTCTACATGCTGGTCGACAAGCCCTCCGACACCGCTTGGCTCACCGCGGAGGCCAGCCACTGCGACGGCAACTCGCTGCTGTGCCATAACTCGCTCTTTGCCATCACGGGCACCACGGCGCCGTCCGCGACCGAGCTCGCGGCCAAGAAGGGCTGGTACCTCGCGCTTGCGGCCGGCGAGCAGGTGGTGACCTCGTCGGTCACGGCCTATGGCAACACGACCTTCAACACCCACACGCCCACCGACCCGGCCGTGAGCCAGTCGTGCCGCTCCAACCTGGGCACCGCCAACGTCTACAACCTGTCGTACCTGGACGCCACGGGGCAGAACGGCGCGCGCTTCCAGAACGTGATTGGCGGCGGTCTCGCGCCATCGCCCGTGGTCGGCCGGGTCATGGTGGGCGACACCTTGCGCGACGTGGTGATCGGCGCCAATCCCGACTCGTTCCTGAGCCCGAAGGGCGCCACGGTCAAGGCCGCCTTCAAGCAGCCCAAGGGCCGCGTCTACTGGTTCATCCAGAAGTAAAAGGAAAAAAGGGATGGCCATGGCCGGCACGCGCGCTCGCGGTTTCACGCTCATCGAACTGATGGTCACCCTCGTGGTGCTGATCGTGCTGGTGTCGGTGGCGGTTCCCTCCTTCGACTACATAAGGCTTTCGACCCGGCTGAATTCCTACGCGACCGATCTCGTTGCCGGCAGCCAGCTCGCGCGCAGCGAGGCCATCAAGCGCAACGCGCCCGTCACGCTGTGCGCCTCGTCCAACGGCACCAGTTGCGCCACCGACGGTCAATGGGAGGCCGGCTGGATCATCATCAGCAGCGGTGCGACACCCACGGTCATCCAGAAGCAGCCCGCGGCCGCCAGCGGCTACCGCATCCGCGACAGCGGCGGCCTCAGCGCGCTCGCCTTCGAAGGGACCGGCGTCGGCGCCACCGCGGCCAACTTCACGATCTGCCGGGCTACCCCGCTGGGTACCCCGAAGCGGCTGGTCAAGATCAGCGCCACTGGCCGTTCCTCTGTCACGCGGACCGATGCAGGAAGCTGCGCCGCATGAATGAGGCCTTTTTTGTGCGATCCTCGGCGACGCGGACAATAGTGCACTGATCGACGGCCCGGGGGCCCTTCAGTCCCGGCGGCCGCACCGCAATCGCATCAGAAGAAACGCCTCATTTCATGGAACACCAGCTCGACTGGGCACTGGCCGCCTGCGCCCGCATCCTGCGGCCGGTGGTCAGGCTCGCCCTGGCGATGGGGGTCAAGCACCCGCACCTGGAAGTCCTGCTGCGCGACCTGCTGCTCGAGGAGGCCAAGCGCTCCTGGCGCCAGCAGGGGGTGGCAAAGCCCAATATCAGCCAGCTGTCCGTCACCACCGGGCTCAACCGCAAGGCCGTGACGGCCAAGGTGCGCGACACCGTGGACGCCCTGCCCCACACCGAAATCTCGGCCGCGGCCAAGACTTTCACGCTGTGGCTGCAGATGGTGTCGCAGAACCATTCCTTCCAGCGCTTGCCGATCACCTCCGAGGGCGACGATGCGCCCTCCTTCGAGACCGTGGCCAGGCTCGGCAGCCGCGGCAACGTGCACCATCGAACCATCCTCGACGAGCTGGTGCGCCTGAACATGGTGACCGAGCAGGACGGCTATGCCGAGCTCAAGGCCAACGGCTTCGTGCCGGTGGACGACCTGCAGTCGATGCTGGCATTCCTTGGCGACAACGGCCGCGACCACCTGCTGGCGGCGGTGTCCAACACGCTCGGCGAAGAGCCCCGCATGCTCGAACGCTCGGTGTATGCGCGCGGCCTTTCCCTTCAGGATTGTGAAAATATCCACCAGATGGTGCGCGAGCGCTGGGCGGCCCTGCACCTGGAACTGGCGGGCGAGATGAACCGCGCGGTCGACCGGGCGCCAGAGGGCGCCAAGGGGCGCATGCGCGTCGGGATCTACACCTACTATGAAGACGAGGCGGCGCCCGGCGCGCCTCCCGTCCCCGCCCCGCGGGACAAAGGAACACGATGATGATGAAGAACCACCACTTCCGATGGATGCGCGGCATCCTCTTTGCCGGAGCCATGGCCTTGCTGCTCTCGTGCGGCGGTGGCGGCGGCGGCGGAGGTTCGGCAGGCAGCCTGGCCGGCATTGCCGGGAGCGGCGCGACGGGTTCTGGAAGCGATGGCGCGGGCACGGGAGGTGGCGGGACCGATGGCACCAGCGGTACAGGTGGCACGGGCGACACGGRCGGCACAGGCACCGCAGGCGGCTCCGACGGCACGAGCACCGCCGGCAACGGCAGCGGCGACGGTTCGGGCGTGGGCTCGGGCGGCACCGGCGTGAGCACCGCCGACGCCACCGGCATCGGCTCCGTCGGCGGGCTGGGCAGCATCATCCTGAACGGCGTGCGCTACAACACGGATACCGCCAGCACCAACCTGGAGGACGCCACCGAACTGCAGATCGGCATGAGCGTGCGCATTGCCGGCAAGATCGACAGCGACTTCACCGCGGCCACGGCGCAGCAGGTCGATTCGGCTGCCGAGCTGCGCGGTGCCGTCTCGGCCATCGATGCCGTCGGCGGCAGCTTCGCCGTGATGGGCACCACGGTCACCATCGACAACGCCACGGTCTGGAGCGGCGCGAACAGCCTGGCTGGGCTCACGATCGGCGGCGTGGTGCAGGTCTGGGGCCTGCCCTCGGCGCCGGGCAGCTTGCGTGCCACGCGGGTTGAACTCAAGCCGGCTTCGGCTGAGCCGCTGGTGACCGGCGCGGTGCAAAACCTGGACCGGCTTGCCCAGCAATTCACGCTGGGCCAGCTCACGGTGCGCTACGGCAGCGCCACATTCTCGGGCGGCATCGACGCCTCCACGCTGGCCGAGGGCGCCATCGTCCGCGTGCGCGGCAGCGCTGCGCCGGTGCTGGGCACTTTCGCTGCAAGCAAGGTGCAGGGCTGGTACGCGGTGCCAACGCAGAACGCCGCCGCGGTGCAGCTGGCGGGTGTCATCACGAACTACGGCGGGCTCAATGCCTTCAAGGTGCTGGGCACGGCCGTCGATGCCTCCCATGCCATCGTCACGGGTGGCCCGGTGGGTTCGATTGGCAACGGCGTCAAGGTGGAACTCGACGGCTTCATGAGCAACGGCGTGCTGGTGGTGAAGAAGCTGCGAATTCGCTATGTCCCAGGAACGGGCGGGCCGGTCGCGTTCACCG
>NZ_JBFTPJ010000120.1:0-9198 GCF_056398445.1 Variovorax sp. 01T439_2 | reverse complement strand
CATCCACATGCAGGTATCCGAAGTAGCTGTGGTCGCCCGTCGCAGACGGTGGGACGGCGTCCGGACAATGGCCGATCATGATGCGCACATCGCCGCGCGAAAGAAGCTGCCAGCCGGTTCCTTCCGGCCACTCGGCCTTGAAGCCCAGCGCATCCCTGAAGTAGGCGGTGTTTCGCTCGAGGTCAGGAACAGCGAGCACGAACGAGAAGGGGCGCAATTGGTTGGCTTGTGACATCGGATTTTCCTTTTGCGTAGCAGTCGACACGGCAAATTGTGACGGGCCCGGAACACCTCGGGGCACAATCGGCGCTGCCATGAGCACCATCGCCGAACCGTCATCCTCTTCTTCGCAGGCCGCGCCGAAAATCCGCGTGCTGATTGCCGACGATCAGGCACTGATCCGTCGCGGCATGGCCATGCTGCTGGACGCCGCGCCGGACATCGAGGTCCTCGGCCAGGCGGCCGACGGCGTGGAAGCCGTGGAGCTGGCCCGCCGCCTGCTGCCCGACGTGGTGCTGATGGATCTGCACATGCCGCGCAAGGGCGGCGTGCTCGCGACGCGCGAGATCTCGGCCGCCTTGCCGCACACGCGCGTGATGGTGCTGACCACCTTCGACCGCGACGACCTGGTCTTCGACGCGGTGCGTGCCGGCGCACAGGCCTACCTGCTCAAGGACGCTTCGGAAGAAGAGGTGCTGGACACCGTGCGGGCCGTGCATCGCGGCGAGTCGCGCCTCACGCCGCAGATCGCGCGCAAGGTGATGGACCAGTTCCGGCTGTTGGCCGATCGCGTCGCGCAAGAGCCGCCCTCCCCGCCGGCGCCGGATCCCCGCGCCGCGGCGCAGGCCGCCGCGCCCGGCGAGCCATCGCCGTCCGATTCGATGATGACGATGGCGACCAAACCGCTGACCGAGCGCGAGGCCGCCGTGCTCGAACTGATCGCCAAGGGCTATGGCAACCGCCAGATCGCCACGGCGCTCAACCTGGCCGAGGGAACGGCAAAGAACCACGTGAGCCGGATCATGCAGAAGCTTCACGCGAACACGCGCACCGAACTGGCGGTGCTGGTGTTGAAGAAGTAACCCCCCGAAGCGGCATCGATCAGGCCGTGCGGCCTGCAGGCGACAGGCCGCCGGGCATTGCGAGATCAGGCGCTGGCGAAGGCGCATGCGATGCGGCGGCATTGCTGGCGGTGTGCCTTGCGAGCATCGGCCGCAGCGCGACGATCGCCAGGAAGGCGGCGAACAGGTCGAGCGCCGCGACTGTGTAGAGCACGGTCGACCAGGTGCCGGTGGCTTCCATCATCAGATTGCCGAGCGGCACGAACAGCGCGCCGACGCCCTTGGCGCAATACAGCACGCCATAGATCTTGCCGATGTGCTTGGTGCCGAAGGCATCGCCCGCCAACGCAGAGAACAGCGAGTACACCTCGCCCCAGGCCAGGAAGACCACGCCCGACAAGATCAGGAAGGCCCACGGGTTGTGGCCGAAGTAGCCCAGCGCGATGATGCCGATGCCTTCCAGCGTGAAGGCGATCACCATGGTCTTCTCGCGGCCGATGTGGTCGGAGATCCAGCCGAACAGCGGGCGCGAGATGCCGTTCATGACACGGTCGAGCATCAGCGCGAGCGGCAGCGCGGCCATGGTGACGAAGTACAGGTCCACCTTGAAGTTCTTCACGCCCAGGTCCTGCGCGATCACGCCCAGTTGCGCCACGGCCATCATGCCGCCGGTGACCACGCAGGAGAACATCAGGATCATCAGCCAGAACAGCGGCGTGCGAAGCGCCTCGCCCAGCGTGTAGTCGCGCCGGCTCTGCGCGAGCTTGGTCGAGCCCCGCACTTCGTTGCCCTTGGGTGCGCGCAGGAACCAGGCCGCGATGAAGGCCAGCGAGCCCTGCAGCAGGCCGAAGAACAGGAAGGCCTGCTGAAAGCCGGAGCTCTCGATCATCGCGGCGATCGGCAGGATGGTGGCGGCCGAGCCCGCGCCGTAGCCGCCGGCCGTCAGGCCCACCGCCAGGCCGCGCCGGTCGGGAAACCACTTGAGCGCGTTGTTGATGCAGGTGGCGTAGATCGAACCCACGCCGATGCCGCCGATGGCCGCGCCGATGTAGAAGCCCATCAGCGTCGTGGCCTGCGAGTTGATGGCCCAGGCCGCGCCGATGAACAGCGCACCGAAGGCCACGATGAGCCGCGGCCCGAACTTGTCGATGAAGTAGCCCTCGATCGGCGCGAGCCAGGTCTGCACCAGCACGAAGATGGTGAAGGCAATCTGGATCGATGCGCGCTCCCAGCCGAACTTGCCCTGGATCTCCGGCACGAACAAGGTCCATGCGTACTGGATGTTGGCCGTGGCAATCATGCAGACGATGCCGACGGCCAGTTGCAGCCAGCGGTTGTCGAACAGGCGCGGCGGCGCGCCGGATGCGGCCTGTGTGAGGGACGTGGGATTCATTCGTTGGGTCTCCATTCGTTGTCGCGCCGATCGCGTCGCGGCACGTTCAGGGTTGGAATTCAGTCGCGCTGCAGGCACGGATCGCGATGGGTGCAACTGTTGCCGCAAACCGCCGCCGGCGCGCCTGCCGGAAGTCACGCGGCGGATCGAGACAAACCCCGAGGACTCGGGGGAAGTACCCATGCCGAAAGTCACGGCCACCGGCTGCGAGAATCCGCAGCCAATGAACCTCGCACGTCGCATCGACCCGCGGCGCTCCATGGCTGCCGCGATCGGCTGGCTGCTGATTGCGCTCACGCTGTGCCTGGCGCTCGCGGCCAACCTGTGGCTGCGCAGCTTCGTGCGTGCGACGCTGCTCGAGCAGCACGGCCAGCGCCTGGAGGCCGCGGCCGAGCACGTCAGCGCCGAACTCGACACCGCGCTGCTGCTGCGCCTGCAGGCCGTCAGCGTGGTGGCGGCCATGCTGTCGGAGGACGTGCAGCGCAGCGAAGGCGCACGCCTGAAGCGCTCGCTCGAGGCGGTGCGCCGCGGCGTGCCCGACCTGATCTGGCTGGCGGTGACCGATGCCGACGGCTTCATCGTCGCCGCCACCGACGAACAGGTGGTCGGCCAGAACGTCAACCAGCACGCCTGGATCTCGCAGGGCCTGGACGCCGCATGGATCGAGGAAGGCCGCTCGCCGCAGGAGCGCTTCCTGAAGCTCACAGCGCCTGTGCGCAACGCAGACGGCGCGATCATCGGCGTGGTGGCCGCGAACCTCCGCTGGAACTGGGTGCAGAAGATGATGGCCGAGATCCGCGCATCGCCGGGCGAATGGCTGCTGATCGACCGCGACGGCATCGTGCGCCACGGGCCGAGCGCGCTCCTGGGGCAGCGCTGGCAGGATGCCGGCGATCCGATCACGCCCTTCGATCCCGTGGTCGCGGGCCTGGGCAACGACGGATCCGATCTGCCCATGCGCATCCGCACAAGGCGGCTGCTGGACAACCGGCCCTACCTGATCGCGACCCCGCCCAATGCGCGCGAGGGCACGCTGCGCCGGCTCGGCTGGCAGGCCGTGGTGATCCAGCCGGTCGAATCGGTCGCGGCGTTTGCGACCGCCATCGAATGGCGCATCTCGATCGTGCTGAGCCTGCTGGGCCTGGCCGCCGCGGTTGCGGGCATTGTCATGGCGCGCCGGCTCACGCGCCGTGTCAGCGTGATTGCCCATTCGGCCGACGCGGTGCTGGCCGGCAGCGCCACGCGCATCGAGGTGCCGCAAGGCGCCGATGAAGCCGCGCGGCTGGGCAGCGCGCTCGACCGGCTGCTGGACACGCTGCAGCGCGAACGCGACGAGCTGCGCCGGCTCAACGCCGAGCTGGACGAACGCGTGCGGCAGCGCACCGAAGAGATCAATCGGCTCGCGCAGGAATCGCGCGATGCGGCGGTGGTGCGCGAGCGGCTGCGGCTCGCGCGCGGACTGCACGACACGCTGGCGCATTCCATGATGGCAATGCTCACCGAAATCCGCGTGCTCAAGCACCTGGCATCGAACCGGCCCGATGCGCTGCCGAACGAGCTGGTGCGGGCCGAGCGCGCAGCGCGCGACGGACTGGACGAGGCACGCCGCGCGATCGACCAGCTGCGCAGCAACCCGGTGCGCGACATCGGGCTGGGCGCAGCGTTGGCCGAGCTGGCCAAGAGCCTGGGCGAGCGCTCCGGCATCGAGCTCGACTGCCGGATCGACCCCGCCTTGTCCGCCCTTGCGGCCGAGCCGGCGGAAACCGTGTTCCACATGTGCGAGGAAGTGCTGCGCAACGTCGAGCGGCACGCGGGCGCGGCACGCCTCCTGATCCGCCTGCAGCGCATGGGAAGCGACGGCATCGAACTGGAGATCGCGGACGACGGCATTGGCTTCGAGCCGAGCGCAGGCGCCGCGGGGCACTACGGGCTCGTCGGGCTGCGGGAGCAGGCCGAAGCGATCGGCGCCCACCTGCGCATCGACAGCCGCAGCGGCGAAGGYACCCGCGTATCGCTGCGGTGGAGGCATGCGGGCGCAGCCTGAGGCGGAATCCGCAAAAGACCCGTCCTTCAATCGCCATGGAAAGGTCGGGCGGTTTCTTTAATCGCCCGTCATGGCGCAATCGCAGGCCGGCATCTGCATTCGCGCCTCAATCCCGGGGTGCTATAAACGAACGGCACCATGAAAGTGCCACATGCGAATCGGCATACTTACATATTGAAATTAGTATCACTCCCGGACCTGACATGACCTCAAGAAGCAAATTGCTGCTCGGCGCCGCATTCCTGGCGAGTTGGATGAGCACGGCCTCGGCCCAGGACGCCGACCCGACGAACATGGTTCGCGGCGGCCTGCAGGCCATCCAATTGGTGGACCAGGGCAAGATCGGCGAACTCTGGGACGGCTCGGGCCCCGCCACCAAAAAGCGGGTGGCGCGTCCCGAGTTCGTTCGCCAGGTCGAGGCGTCGCGATCGCCGCTCGGTGCCGCGCAGCAGCGCACGTGGATTTCGGTCAATCGCCAAATGGTTGCAAACGAAGATCCCGATGTGGCCGGGCAATACATCAACGTCGAATACGAAACCCGTTTTGCCAACGCCAGCAACCGGGTGGTGCGCGAGTTGACGAGTTTTCGCCTCGATGCCAGCGGCACGTGGCGCCTGAGCGGCTACGTGCTGCGTTAAGCCGCTCCCCCAAGCCGCTCCCTTCGATGCGCCGCGGTTCCGCGGCGCATCTGCCTGGCGAATGCCCCAAGCGGCAGGCGTTCGCAGCAGCAATCTCCCCTTCCCGCTCCAGCGATCGCTGCACCGCCTCCTGAGCGCGGGCCGCAGCCATCGGCAGCAGCTCGCCGCCTTTCTGGCAGCGCCATCTCCCTCGGCCTCGGCCAACCCTCAGCACCGAAAACAGCTCGCGCCCGGCATTCCGTCGCCTGCGCCAATTCGGTGCGCATCAATTCAGTGCCGGCCAATTTGGGGCGCGCCGGTTCGGTGCGCTACCGCCATTGATGAATTGATATAAATTTTCAATCGAAAACTACTGAAATCCGTGGCAGTAAATATAATATTTAAAAACTTTGTATTACTATTTGTATGGAATTATCAATAGGAATTTCCAAATAAAAGCATCCGAATATTATGTTATGCGATTTAATTAATAATAACTTCACATTACTATTCATAAGATCGGTCCAATAAGAATCCTTAATTGCGGCGATACGACAATGACGTGAATCCGCCACACGCCAGTTGCATTCCTTCCCAATCTCTTAAGATCCGCCAAAAATGTTTCTGTTTAATTGCAGTTGATTAAATAGTTTTACAACTATTTCTAAAGTTTTATTGGCATGTGCCGTCCGGGGATCCATTGGCCTTGGAGCAGGGCTTTTGGCGTCTTGAACAATCAAGGAGAAATGCATGAATAAGTCGTACCGCAGCATCTGGAACGAGGCGTTGGGCGCCTGGGTCGCCGCATCCGAAACCACCCGCGCGCGTGGCAAGCGAGGCGGCAGCCGGGTGGCCATTGCCGCGGCGGCGAGCGTGCTCGGATTGCTATCGATCTCGGCGCAGGCGCAGTCGGTGAACTGCAATGTGTCGCCTTGGAATGCGTACAGCGGCACGGCGTCCTGCATGGGCCTCAACTCCTCGGCCGCGGGAATCGGAGCCACTGCGCTGGGCTCCCTCGCAGCTGCCGATGTGCTTGGTGCGCTCTCAGTGGGGTATGCCGCCCATACCACAGGACAGAATGCCATCGGCTTGGGCTTTGGGGCCTATGCCACAAGCATCAATTCGATCTATCTGGGCGCACGTACCGCCGCCGGTACCGGCGCCTTGGCTGCGGGTGCTATCGGGATCGGCACGGATGTGACCGCCAGCGCGGGCAATGTCATTGCCATCGGAACCCTGGCCCAATCCAGCGCGCTCAACGCCGCGGCCATCGGCATCAGAGCAAACGCCGCCGGACAGGCGGCAGTCGCCATGGGTCAGGATGCGAACGCGCAGTCTGCGAACAGCGTTGCCATTGGTTTGCAAGCCACCACGTCAGGTTCGACCGGTGCAGTCGCGATCGGCGCCCGCTCCAGCACGAGTGGTATCAACGCGACATCGATCGGGGTCGTCGCAAATGCCACGAACACCGATGCCCTCGCCGTCGGTACGAACTCGGCCGCAACCGGGCTGCGCAGCATCGCCGTTGGCGCCGAGGCATCTGCAAGCATGCAGGACGCCGTCGCGCAAGGAACTCAGGCTAGCGCGTCCGCAGTGAATGCCACCGCGATAGGACATCTGGCAACGGCAAGCGACGACGCAGCCACCGCCGTCGGCAACAGCGCCCGGGCGCTGGGGAACAGTTCGCTCGCGCTCGGCGCGCAAGCGGTCGCTGTCGGGACCAGCACCGTGGCGGTCGGCCAGGGCGCCGGCGCAGGCTCGACGGTCGCCAATACGGGTTCGACCGCCGTGGGCATTGCCGCCGGCACGCTGGTCAGCGGCGCGCAGAACACCGCCATGGGCGGAGGCATTGCGAGCGTGATGCGAGGCGCAGGTTCAGGTGTCACGGGAACGCGCAACGTCGCCTTCGGTTCGGGCGATGGCACGGTCGCCTACGACGCCAACCTGGACGCTTCGGCAGGCAGCTTGGTGAGCGGCAACGACAACATCGCCATCGGCACCAACGCAGGCATCGGCGTGGCGGGAAATGGAACCACGTCGATCGGCTTGAGCGCGAATGCGAGCGCGAACAACGCAATCGCCCTCGGTTCGCTGGCAAAGGCATCGGCAGCAAACACTCTCGCGCAAGGCACCCTCGCCACTGCAGGCGGCATCAAYGCCATCGCCATCGGTACCCAGGCGATCGCATCGGCGGTCAATTCCATCAATCTTGGCGCGCGCACGGCTGCAGGAGCGGGTGCCCTGGCGGAGAGCGCCATCGCCATCGGCACGGACGTGACCGCCTCTCAAGATCGCGCTGTCGCCATGGGGATCGGAAGCCGGGCCACCGGCCTCGATGCGCTGGCGGCCGGTACCCGGGCCAATGCGGCGGCCGACAACGCGACCGCGCTCGGCTCGGGCGGGACCACTGCCGCGACTGCCGTGCGCGCCACCGGCGTGGGTTCGCTCGCCATCGGCGGCAATGCCACCCTGGGTGCCTTTGCATCGGGCGCCAATGCCATCGCCATTGGCGGTGAATCCGTCGCCGATGCCGCTGATGCAGTCGCCATCGGCCGGGCCTCCCGGGCCACCGGCGGCCGCGCAGTCGCCATCGGCTCGGGCAACGTCGCGAGCGGCAACGGCGCCGTGGCAATCGGCGATCCCAACACCGCGACCGGCAACGGCGCGATTGCCTCGGGCCTGGACAACACCGCCACCGGCAATGGTTCGGTCGCAATGGGCAACACCAACATGGTGGGCGGCGGCGGCCAGGCCGTGAGCACCCCCGGCACGGCGGCGCAGGGCGCGGTCGGCATCGGCTACCAAAACACGGTGGTCGGCCAGGGCAGCGTGGCGATCGGCAGCACCAGCAGCGCGCTGGCCGCGGGCGCGGTGGCGTTCGGCGACACGGCGGTGGCCAACAACGCGGACGACGTGGCACTGGGCTCGGGCTCCACGACGAGCAAGGCCATCGGCACGGCCAGCGCCGTGATCGGCGGAACCACCTACAACTTCGCCGGCACCACGCCATTGAGCACGGTCAGCGTCGGCGCACTGGGTGCCGAGCGCACCATCACCAACGTGGCGGCGGGCCGGATCTCCCAGACCTCGACCGATGCCATCAACGGCTCGCAGCTCTACGCCACCAACCAGGCGGTGCAGGCGATCGCGGCCAGCACGCCGACCCACTACTACAGCGTGAACGACGGCGGCGTGCAGCAGGGGAACTACACCAACAACGGCGCAACTGGCGCCAATGCGCTGGCGGCTGGCGTGGGCACCCTGGCGGCGGGCACGCAAGCCACGGCCGTGGGCCCGTTGGCAAGCGCCTCCGGAAAGTCCTCGATTGCGCTGGGCCTCCAATCCGATTCGAGCAATGTCAGCACCATCGCGGTCGGCAACCGGTCCAACGCCTCAGGCTCCAACGCCACCGCGATCGGATCGGTGTCCAATGCCTCCGGCGACAACGCCATTGCATTCGGATCGAGCACCATTGCGTCGGCCGCGAATGCCACTGCCGTGGGCAACCGGGCCAATGCGAGCGCTGCCAATGCGCTCGCGCTCGGCGTTGGCGCCACGGCCGCCCAGGCCGACGACGTGGCACTGGGCTCGGGCTCGGTGACGGCCGCGGCCGTCGGCACGGCCAGCACSGTGATCAACGGCACGACCTACAACTTCCAGGGCACCACGCCGACTTCGACGGTGAGTGTCGGCGCTCCGGGCGCCGAGCGCACCATCACCAACGTGGCGGCCGGGCGGATCTCCGGCACCTCGACCGACGCCATCAACGGCAGCCAACTGTTCGCCACCAACTCGGCGATCGATGCCGTGGGCGTCACCGCCGGCAAGGGCTGGAACGTGACCACGGGCCAGACCGGCACCGGCACTGCGACGGGCACCAGCCTGCAGAACATCGCGCCGGGCGGCACCGCCACCTACACGGCGGGCAACAACATCGCCATCACGCAGAACGGCGCGGAGGTGCAGATCGCCACCAGCGCCACGCCCAGCTTCACCAGCGTGACCACGGGCGGCACGGTGCTGAACAACAACGGCCTCACGATCGCGGGCGGCCCGAGCGTGACGATCAACGGCATCAACGCC
>NZ_JBFTPJ010000119.1:0-9200 GCF_056398445.1 Variovorax sp. 01T439_2 | reverse complement strand
GCGTGCCGTGCGCCGGCCAGATCCAGCCGAGGTCTTCGTCGCCCGAGCTTGCTGCGGGCGCCGACGGCGACGCCGTCACTGGCGGCTTGCCGACCGCAGCGCTGGCGGGCGCCGCAGGCACCACCGCCGACGGCGGCGCGACGGGCTTGGTCACCACGCCCTCGGAAGAGGAAGACGCTGGCGCGGTTGCAACGGCGGTGCCCGGTCCCACCGGCGGCACCACGCGCAGCACCTGTCCGACTTCGATCAGGTCGGGATTTTCAAGATTGTTCCAGCGGACGATGTTCTGCCAGCTCTGGCCGGTTTCGTTGCCGATGCGGCGGATCGTGTCGCCGGGCCGCACGGCGTAATAGCCCGGCTTGCCATAGTTCTCGATGCCTGGAAGCGGCTTGCCCGACGCGTCGGTGGTGATGAGCGGGCCACCGGGTGCCGCATTGGGCGCACGCGTCATCGTGCCCCGGTCTTCGACCGGTGCCGGCCCTCGCGGTGCGGCGCAGCCCGCGATCACGAGCACAACGGCCAACGTGATACCAGCGCACCAACTCCGATTGCCAAAACCCTGCATTTGTTGTTCCTTCAAGCGATGCCCGATTTTAGGGGGACAAAGTGAACCGCCTCAAGAATGCGGCGCTCGAGTCCACGGGCGGTTTTATCGATGACGACGAGCGCCTGCCCGCCGCCTGCCGAGTGCGTGGGCGCCACGATGCGTCCGCCGACGGCGAGTTGTTCGATCCAGGCCTGCGGCACTGCCTCGCCGCCTGCCGCGGCGATGATGCCGGCATAGGGCGCACCCTTGGCATAGCCGACCATGCCGTCGCCCAGCATCAGGTGAACCGTGGCCAGCCGGAAATGCCGCAGGTTGGCGCGCGCGCGCTCGTGCAGTCCGCGCAGGCGCTCGATGCTGTACACCTCCGTGGCCACGTGGTTCAGCACTGCGGCCTGGTAGCCGCAGCCAGTGCCGATTTCCAGCACGCGGCCGAGACGGTCCTGCGGCTTGCCGGCCAGTGCGGGCGCGCCCAGCAGGAGTTCGATCATGCGGGCCACCACGCTCGGCTTGGAGATGGTCTGGCCCAGTCCGATCGGCAGGCTCGTGTCTTCATAGGCCTGGTTGACCAGCGCGCTGTCGACGAAGCGATGCCGCTCGACCGCGCTCAGCGCGCGCAGCACGCGCGCATCGGCAATGCCCTGGGCGGCGAGCTTCTGCACCATGCGCGCGCGCACGGCGTCGGAGGCCATCGAAGGCGTGGACGGCACCATCGGCTTGGCAGGCACGGCGGGCAGGCGCCCGCGCGTGGCGGCCGAGGCGGTGGGTGTCAGGCGAACCGGGAATCCAGGCCGTTGCGTGGCCATGCTCAATTACCGAGACGGGCAACCGTCTCGCGCCATTGGCCCAGGTTKGCATGGTCGGTCAGGTCGATCTGCAGCGGCGTCAGCGCAATGTGGCCGGCAGCGGTGGCATGGAAGTCGGTGCCCTCGCCGCTGTCCTTGGCGCCACCGGCACCTGCAATCCAGTACATCGTCTCGCCCCGCGGGCTTTCCTGCGTGATGACTTTCTCCGCGGAATGGCGCCGGCCCAGCCGGCAAACCTGGATCGGCTTGAGCTCTTCGAGCGGCCGGTTCGGAACGTTCACGTTGAGCAGGAAGGCGCCGCCGTCCAGCATGCGCTCGCGTTCGATCTGCTGCACCAGGCGCCGGGCCACCTGCGCGGCCGCGTCGACATGCGCCCAGCCCTTCTCGATCTGCGAGAACGCGATGGCCGGGATGCCGAACAGATAGGCCTCCATGGCCGCACCCACGGTGCCGGAGTAGATGGTGTCGTCGCCCATGTTGGCGCCGTTGTTGATGCCGGAGACCACCAGGTCGGGCCGGTAGCCGAGCAGCCCCTTGAGCGCGATGTGAACGCAATCGGCCGGCGTGCCCGTCACGTAGCGAAAACCGTTGTGCGCCTTGTGCACGTAGAGCGGCGCCGCCAGCGTGAGGGCATTGGACTTGGCGCTGTTGTTGTGCTCGGGTGCAACCACCTCGACGTCCGCGATGTCTTTCAATGCGTCGTGCAATGCGACGATGCCCGGCGCCTGAAAACCATCGTCGTTGGAAATAAGTATCTTCATGGTGCTTTTCAGTGCCCGGATTGTAGGCGCCGCGTGCGTCGCAGCAGGGACAACGGCGCCCTGCCGCGCCCCCTATCATCGCCTCGCATCATTGCCCACACACGACTGATTCAAAGGAGACCCGAGCATGCACGCATGGCTTTGCGAAAACCCCACCGGCGTCGATGCGCTGGCCTGGAAGGAACTGCCGACGCCGGCGCCGGGTCCGGGCCAGGTGCTGATCGAGATCAGGGCAGCCAGCCTCAACTTCCCCGATCTGCTGATCGTGCAGAACAAATACCAGATCAAGCCGCCGCTGCCCTTCGTGCCCGGTTCGGAATACGCCGGCGTCGTCCAGGCGGTGGGCGAAGGCGTCACCCATCTGAAGGTCGGCCAGAACGTGGCCTGCCTTTCGGGCACGGGCGGGTTCGCAACCCACACGCTGGCACCGGCGGCGCTGTGCATGCCGCTGCCCGAAGGCTTCGGCCATGTCGACGCGGCGGCGTTCATCATGATCTATGCCACCTCGTGGCATGCGCTGATGGACCGCGCGCAGCTCAAGGCCGGTGAAACCGTGCTCGTGCTCGGCGCGGCAGGCGGCGTGGGCACCGCCGCCATTCAAATCGCAAAGGCGGCAGGCGCCAAAGTGATTGCGGCGGCTTCTACCGACGAGAAATGCGAACTCTGCCGCTCCATTGGCGCCGACGCCACCATCAACTACACCACGCATGCGCTTCCAGGCGGCTTTCGCGATGCCATCAAGGCCGCGACCGACGGCAAAGGCCCCGACGTCATTTACGACCCGGTGGGCGGTGATTTCGCCGAGCCTGCATTTCGCTCGATTGCATGGCGCGGACGCTATTTGGTGGTCGGCTTTGCCTCCGGGCCGATTCCGTCGCTGCCATTGAACCTCACGCTGTTGAAAGGCGCTTCCCTGGTCGGTGTGTTCTGGGGCGATTTCGCCAAGCGCGAGCCCAAGGCCAATGCACAAATGATGGCCGAATTGGCGCACTGGTACGGACAGGGAAAGATCAAGCCCGTGATCGACAGCACGATGCAGATGTCACAATTGAAAGCTGCCTATGCCCACATGGGATCGCGCGGCGTCAATGGAAAACTCGTGATGGTGAACTGAGCGCTGCGGGTTTGCCCGGATTCGCACCCAATAAAAAAGCCCGCAGATGCGGGCTTTTTTATTGGCGGGTGGCCTGCTTCGGCGCTTACTTGATCTCGAACTCGGAAAGCGACTTGCCTGCGGCCAGTGCTTCGGTGACCCAACGCGGCTTGCGGCCGCGGCCGCCAGACCAGGTTTCTCCGGTCGGACCACGGTATTTGGCTGCTGCCTTGACCGCGGGAACCCCTGCACTGCGCTTGACCGAGCCGCCGCGTGCACTGAGTTTCAGGTCCGACGCAGTCAGGCCGTATTCAGCGATCTTCCGGCGCACATCTTCAATCACGCCCGCGCGCTCTTGGTTGCGAAGGTCTTCGGCCTGCTTGCGCAATTGCGCAATCTGCTCGTCGTACTTCTTGATCTGGGAATTGATATCGGCAAGGGTCGAAGCCATTGTTGGACTCCTGAAAATTGGAAACGGGGCGGATTTTAATTCAATTCCAATTTATTACAAGCAGGCCGTCGCGTGAAAATTGAGGATCCCGCACCCGGTCTGCGGCGGCGCACAATGCAGCGCGCACCAGTTTGGATGCCTTTTTATCAAGCCAAAGGAAGAGCGCTGCGCCGGCTGCAGGAGCCGGAAATGACAACGCCGGGGCTGGCCCGGCGCTGTGTTCCCGTGGACGCTATTGCGCAATAGCAGTCGGGAAAGGTATTTTGGGGTGGCTGATGGGACTCGAACCCACGACGACCAGAATCACAATCTGGGACTCTACCAGCTGAGCTACAGCCACCGCAGAGCCTTCAATTGTAGCGGCAAAAACCCCGGTTTTCGCCACGGGGGCATGCGAACGGGCCTGAAATTCTTCTCAACCCGTGGCGAGGGGCCCGGCCGGGGCCGTCTTCTTGATCTTGATCGAGCCGTCCGGCCTTTCGCAGGTGCCGATCAGCAGGCCGCTCGCGAGCGCGTGCTCGCGCAGCGCGTCGAACACCTCGTCCCGCCCGGGCGCCGTGGAAAACGCGGGCGTGTCGTCGAGCGCAAACAGCTGGAAGGCGTAGCGGTGCGCGCCGTGCCCCGGGGGCGGATCGGGAGGCAGCCAGGCGGCCTGCAGCCCGGAATTGCGCCCGACGCGCAAACCGGCGGCGCCGGCGTTGTCCCGGCTCGGAATGGCCGCCTCGTCGAGCTTGCCCTCGGCCGGCTGCAGCCCGACGACGATCGCATGCACGAGCGGATTCGGCGTGGGTGAATCGGCATCCTCGACCACCAGCACCAGCGATTCGGTGCCCGCCGGAAGCCCGGTCCACTGCAGCGGCGGCGACAAGCCCTCGCCATCGGCCGTATAGCGCGACGGCAAGGGCGCGTGGTCCGCGAAAGCAACGCTGCTCAAGGCAATCGACGCCATCCCCTGCCGCATGCCAAGCGTATTGAAGACGATCTTGTCCAACCCCGCGCGCATTCCCTGCAGCGCGTGGCCGATGACTTCAGGCAGTTTTTCCAGCATGGTCCCGGTATAGCGCTGCGCCGCGAAGCACCCTGTAGGACGCAGCAGCAACCACGACATGGCCGTCTGCGCCAAAGTTCTCGGACTCGAGCCCGATGTGATCGAGCCGGCTTCGGCAATCGCGCTGCTCCGCTATCATGAACGCCGCTTGCTTCGACGGTTCGCGCTTTTCGCCGTGACCGCCACTTTCCAATTCACCGCCAAAGGAATTTCTTCATGAGCATCGTCTGGACCATCCTGATCGGGTTCATCGTGGGTCTCGTGGCGCGGGCCGTCAAGCCGGGCGACGATTCCGCAGGCTTCATCGTGACCACGCTGATCGGCGTGGCGGGTTCCCTGATCGTGACCTATGTCGGCCAGGCACTCGGCTGGTACACCGCGGGCCAGGGGGCGGGCTTCATTGCCTCGGTGCTCGGCGCGATCGTGCTGCTGATCCTGTACGGCCTGATCAAGCGCAAGAGCTGATCCGGCCGGCAGTGCGGATCGATGCCGCGCAAACCACGGGCGAAGCACCACGTCTACGTGGTCGAACTCGATGACCGCGTCTGGAACCATGGCCGGTTCAGGCGCGCCAATCCCGACTACCAGCTCGGCAAGCCCTTCGTCTACGTCGGAATGACGGGGCTCGACCCCGACATCCGCTTCGACAAGCACAAGGCCGGCATCCAGGCCAACAGCTTCGTCCAGGCCTTCGGGCTCAGGCTGCTGCCCGCGCTCTAYGAACGCTACAACCCGATGAGCTACGAGGACGCGCGCTCGATGGAGGTCGAGCTCGGCATCGCGCTGCGCAAGAGCGGCTACGGCGTCTGGCAGGCCTGATGCAGCCGCTGCTGCAGACGCTCAGGCGTAGGTCACCCAGCCTTCGTAGGCCGGAGCGTCCAGGTGCGGCAGCGTGTTGTAGGTGACGAGCATGTGCCGCTTGGGCGTGAAGGCAAACTCCGTCACCGCGGTGTTTCGGATGCGCAGGTTCAGTTCGATCGTCGTCTCGGGGCTCGTGCCCAGCACATGGCCCACGGCCGTGCTGATCGGTCCGCCGCTCGACACCACCAGCACCTTGGCGCCGTGGTGGCGGCCGCGCACATGGTCGAGCGCCGTCGTCACGCCCGCCAGGAAATCGACGTAGCTCGGCATGCCGGCGGGCTGGGTCCGGCCCTGCATCCAGGCGCCCAGGCCGTCGCGCAAGAGGCGGAAGTGGTGGCGGTACATCTCGGGCGAGTCGGGCTTCTCGAGCTTGCCTTCGTGGATGGTGGCGATGACAGCCTCGCTGTCGTACTCGTTGAGCCCGGGCCACGCCAGCACATCGTCGCGCTTCAGCCCGAGCCCCTCGGCAATGCCTTCCCAGGTCTGGCGATGGCGCTTCAGGGTGCCGGTGATCACGGCATCGAAATGCATGCCGCGCTCCCGCCAGTATTCGCCAAGGCGCACGGACTGCCTGTGGCCGAGCTCGCTCAGGTTGTCATAGTCGGCGGCGCCGAAACTGGCCTGGCCGTGGCGCACGAGATAGAGGGTTCCCATGCACGGGATTCTGGCGACAAGCGCCCCTTGCGCTTGTCCCACGTGCGACGAAATACGTGGTCGCGTCCTGGCAGCTGAGCCGGAGGCGACACGGCGCGCAACAAGCCCGGGTCAGCGGGCCATCGGCAGCGTCTCCGCCGGCTTCGGCACGAGGATCTCTGCCTTGAAGCGTTCCTTCAGCAAGTTGTAGTACGCAACTTCTTCCGCCGCAGCCACCGACTGGCCGACCTGCGCGTTCTCCTGCTGCGTTTGTTCGGGCGCCGACGGCGTGCGCGGAACCACCTTGGTCACGCGGACCACTGCGTAGCCTTGCGTGCCCAGGTCCACGCCCACCAGCGCGGGCAGCTTGGACGCATCGGCGCGCAATGCGGCATCGATGACGGCAAGGGGCTGGGCCTGCGCTTCGCGGCGCGACACCGTGACCGGTGCGCCGAAGGTGGCGCCGTCGGCCTTGGCGGTCCAGGCGGCGAGCTTGGCTTCGCCCTCGGCCTTGGCCATGACCGCGGCGCGCTCGGTGATGAGCTGCGCACGGATCTTGTCCTTGACCTCGGCCAGCGGCATCGGATGCGCGGGCGTGTACTGCGTCACACGGCCTGCCGCGAGCTGGTTGGAGCCGACTTCGATGGCTTCGGTGTTCTGCTTGCGGTCCAGCGAATCGGCCGCGAACAGCGCGTTCAGGAAATTGCGGTTCGCGAGCACGCCGGCGGCGCCCGGCGGCGGCGTGCGCGAGACGTTGCTGGCCGTCTGGATCGTGAGCCTCAGCTTTTCCGCCGCGGGCTTGAGGCTGTCGGGCTGCTGGTAGACCGCATCGGTGAAGGTTTCGGCGGCCTTCGCGAATTCCTGCGTCGCCTGCTGCGAACGGACTTCGTTCTCGATGGTGGCGCGCACCTGCTCGAACGGCGGCACCACGGCCGGCTTGATGTCGGCGAGGCGAATGATGTGATAGCCGAACTCGGTTTCGACCACGTCGCTGATGTCGCCCTTCTTGAGTGCGAACAGCGCATCCTCGAAAGGCTTGACCATTGCACCGCGCGTCACGAAGTCGAGGTCGCCGCCCTTCTCCGCCGATCCGGGATCCTGCGAATTCTTGCGCGCGACGTCGGCGAAGGTGGCGGGCGCCTTCTTCACTTCGGCAAGCAATTGCTCCGCCTTGGCCTTGGCCTTGGCGCGGTCGGCTGCCGGTGCGCTGGCCGGCGCGGTGATCAGGATGTGGCTTGCGCGGCGCTCTTCCTTGGTGCCGAAGCGCGCCGTGTTCTGCTCGTAGTAGGTCTTGAGGTCGGCCTCGTTCACCGAGATGTTCTTCTTGGCGGCTTCGAGGTCGAGCACCAGGTACTCGATGCTGGCCTGCTCGGGCGCCTGGAACTGCGCGGTGTGGGCCTTGTAGTAGGCCTCCACGTCGGCATCGCTCACGGTCACCTTGGACGCGAAGCTCTCGGGGCTGAAGCGCGCGACCTGGATCTCGCGCCGGTCGTAGAAGGCGTTGATGGTTGCCGCCGCCAGCGCGGGCGGCGTGAACGCCGTGCCCGTGACGCCCAGCAGCATCTGCTGCGTGGCCAGCTCGGCGCGCATCGACGCCTCGTACTGCTCCGGCGTGCGGCCGGTGACGCGCTGGAAGCTCTCGCGGTCGAACTTGCCGTCCGGCGTGCGGAAGGCCGCAAGGCCCGTGTCCTGCGCGAAGATGCGCGACAGCCGCTCTTCGGAGATGGTCACGTTCGACTTGGCCGCTGCCGCGGCCAGCACGCGGTCGCGCACCATGCGCTCCAGCGTGGCATAGCGCATCACGTCGGATTCGAGCAGCGTTGGATCGACGTTGGGCGATTGCTGGCGGATGCGGTCGGTCTCGAGACGGTGCTGCGCATCCCACTCGGGCCGGGTGATGTTCTGGCCATCGACCCGCGCAACCTTCACTTCGCCGCCGGAGCCCTGATAGCGCTCCACGCCAAAGAGGACGAACGAGGGAATGATCAGCAAGAACAAGAAAATCATGACGATCTTGTTGTACTTGCGGAAGAAATCAAACATGCTTGAACACTCTTTTGCGACGGATGTCGGGACGGCAATAAAAAAGGCGAACCTGTGTTCGCCTTTGCATCGGGTGGTGGTGGGTGCTGAGGGGCTCGAACCCCCGACCTACGCCTTGTAAGGGCGCCGCTCTACCAGCTGAGCTAAGCACCCCACCGGGAATACTCTCCGTAGTCTACGTCTTAGTTCAGCGCGTCTTTCAACGCCTTGCCCGGACGGAACTTCGGAATCTTGGCGGCCTTGATTTTAATCGCGTCGCCGGTGCGCGGATTGCGGCCGGTGCGGGCGGCCCTTTTTCCGACTGCGAAAGTGCCGAAACCGACCAGCGACACCGAGCCGCCTTTTTTGAGCGTGGTACGAATGGCGCCGATGGTGGATTCCAGCGCGCGGGTGGCGGCTGCCTTGGAAATATCGGCGTTCTTTGCGACGTGCTCAATCAGTTCGGTCTTGTTCACAAGGGCCCCTTGTAGAAGAAATAAAGTTGGTCGGCTTTCGTCAGCTGCGAGCTGGCCGCGAAATGACGCGGCTCGAAAAGCCTGGCAGGACTGACGCCTCGGCAGCGCGCTGCCAGCGAGGATTACAACCACTGGTCTGCAGGGTGTCAATACGACACGAGGCCGTGCAGAACAGCGGAGCGCGCGATTTTAGGGGCGTTTCTTGAAGACGAATTTCAAAGGGCCGCGGCAATGGCCTTGCCAAGGTCGCTGGTGCTCGCCTTGCCGCCGATGTCGGGCGTGCGCGGCGCTCCGCTTTGGGGCGCCAGCACCTTTTCGATGGTGGAAAGGATCGCGTCGTGCGCGTTCTTGTGGCCCAGGAACTCGAGCATCATCGCGCCGCACCAGATCTGTCCGATGGGGTTGGCGATGCCCTTGCCCGCGATGTCGGGCGCCGAGCCGTGCACCGGCTCGAACAGCGAGGGCGTGGTGCGCTCCGGGTTGAGGTTGGCGCTGGGCGCAATGC
>NZ_JBFTPJ010000118.1:0-9263 GCF_056398445.1 Variovorax sp. 01T439_2 | reverse complement strand
GCGTGAGGTCGATGAGCGCGGCATCGAAGCGCTCATCGGCCGCCGCATCCATGGCCTGTTGCGCCGTGTAGGTGCAGCGGGCGGTATGGTCCTGCAGCGTCAGGAGTTCCTGCAGCAGGTCTGCCGCGGCTTCGTTGTCGTCGACGATCAGCACGTTCACTGGGAGGAGGCTTTCAAGCAAGTTGTATCCACCCAGTATCCCGGCCAATCGCCTCCCGTGCAGTAGGAAGGCGCCTACGCCCGCACTTGCGTCGCAGTTTTGGCGGCAGCCTGCAGCGGCAGCTCGACATGGAACAGCGCGCCTTCGCCGGGCCGGCTCTCCACCTCGATGCGCCCGCCGTGCAGGCCTACGATCTTGCGCGTGATGTAGAGCCCGAGGCCCAGGCCGGGCGCGTGCTTGCGGCTGTCGTCGGTGCGTTCGAACTGCTCGAAGATGCGCTCCTGGTCTTCGGGCGCAATGCCGATGCCCTGGTCGCGCACAGTGATGTGCGCGGTGCCGTCACGCTCCCACAGCATCATCTCCACGGACTTGCCGCCGCCGTAGCGCAGTGCATTGGTCAGCAGGTTGGTCAGCACCTGCTCGATGCGGAACTCGTCCCACACGCCGCGCAGCTCGCCCGGCGCTTCCAATGCAATGACAGAGCCCGCGGCCTCGGCCTGCTGCTTCAGGCCTTCCACCACGGCCCGTGCGAGCGCGGCCAGGTCGACCGGCTTGGGCTGGATCGACAGCGCGTCCCTTCGCATGCGCGTGACGTCGAGCATGTCGTCGATCAGCCGCACCATGTTGCGGATCTGCCGCTGGTCGCGTTCGATCATGGCGGGCAGGCGATCCGCGGCAAAGGACTCCAGCTTGCCCCTGGACACCTGGACCTGGCGCAGTTGCGTTTCGAGGTACAGGGTGTTGAGCGGCGTGCGCAGCTCGTGCGAGACCATCGACATGAAGTCGTCGCGCATGCGCACCGCGCGTTCGAGTTCGCCCTGCGTGTGGCGCAGCTGCTGGACCAGTTCTTCCTGCTTCTGGTTGGCCACCGCGAGCGCGTTCATCTCGTGCCGCAGCGCCTTGCGGTGGCAATGCAGGTCGACGAACACGTTGACCTTGCCAGTGACGGCATGCGGATCGAGCGGCTTGTAGAGGAAGTCGACCGCGCCGCTTTCGTAGCCCTGGAAGGCGTAGTTCGAATCGCGGCCCGCCGCCGTCACGAAGATGATCGGGATGTGCCGCGTGCGCTCCGTGCCGCGCATCAGCTCGGCCAGCTCGAAGCCGTTCATGCCGGGCATCTGCACGTCGAGGATGGCCAGCGCGAATTCGTGGTCCAGGAGCAGCGCAAGCGCCTCCTCGGCCGAGGAGGCGCGGTACACCGCACGGCCCGGGCCGCGGATCAGGGCCTCGAGCGCAAGAAGGTTTTCGGGCAGGTCATCGACGATCAGCAGCTTGCTTTCGACGTCAATGGGCATGGGCGGACTCCAGTTGCAGCAGCAATGTGCGAAGCTCGCGCAGGGCAAGCACGTGATCGGGGGAATGGCGGGCAATGGCTGCCCTGGGCATGGTGGGAATCTGGGCTTCCTCCGGGTCCTGGACGGCAGTGAGGCCGCCGGCCATGTGAATGCGCAACAGGCCTTCGGCGCCGTCGTCGTTCGCGCCCGTGAGCAGGAACCCGGCGAGCGCGGGGCCGTAGGCATCGGCGGCCGAGGCCATCAGCACGTCGATCGACGGCCGCGAAAAGTGCACGGGCGGTTCGCAGCTGAGCGAAAAGCACCGATCGCGCTCGATCGACAGGTGATAGCCGGGCGGCGCGAAGTACAGGCTGTCGGGCGCGACCGGCATCTTGTCGGCGGCCTCGTGCACCGGCATGTGCAGCCGCTCGGCAAAGATCTCGGCCAGGTGGCTCTGGTGGCCTTCGGGCAAGTGCAGGACCACCACCACCGGAAGCCGCCACGGCGGTGGAATGCCGTGCAGGAGCGCCAGCAGCGCCTCGATGCCGCCCGCGGACGCGCCGACCACCACGGCCTCGACGCGCCGCGCAGGGAAGGGGCGGGCATCCGGCTTCATGTGGCCTTCCGGTAGATGCGCTCCGGCTGCGAATGGGCGTCGAAGCGCCCGGCATAGCTCGAGAAGTCGATGCTCTCCTTCGCGCCCAGGCCCAGGAAGCCGCGGTGGCAGAGCGACTCGTGGAACAGGCCGAGCGCGCGGTCCTGCAGCTCGCGGTTGAAATAGATGAGCACGTTGCGGCACGAGACGAGCTGCGTCTCGGCAAAGACGCTGTCGGTGGCCAGGCTGTGGTCGGCAAAGATGACGTCGGCGCACAGCGCCGGGTCGAAGCGCGCGGCGTCGTAGGCCGCGGTGTAGTAGTCGGAGAACGAGCTGCGCCCGCCGGCGCGCTGGTAGTTGGCCGTGTAGCCGCGGATCGATTCGATCGGGAAGATGCCCTGGCGCGCCTTCTCGAGCGAAGCGGGGTTGATGTCGGTGGCATAGATCTGCGTGCGGGAGAGCAGGCCTTCCTCGCGCAGCAGGATGGCCAGCGAAAAGACCTCCTCGCCGGTGCTGCAGCCCGCCACCCACACCTTCAGGGACGCATAGGTGTGCAGGATCGGCACCACGTGCCGGCGCAGCGCGAGAAAGTAGGCCGGGTCGCGGAACATCTCGCTCACGGGAATCGTCAGGTACTCGAGCAGCCGGCCGAACAGCAGCGGATCGCGCAGCACCTTCTCCTGCAATGCCGAGATGCTCGGCAGCCCGAGCTGCGCGAGCGCGTGCAGCACGCGGCGCTTCTGCGAAGCCACGGTGTAGTTGCGGAAGTCGTAGCTGTAGCGCAGGTAGATGGCTTCCATCAGCAGCCGCAGCTCGATCTCCGTGTTGCTCAGCGCGGATGGCAGGGGCAGGGATGCGGCATTGGGGTTCACAGCCGCTCCATTTTGGGCATCCACACGCGCAGAAGCGAGAACAGGCGTTCCAAATCCACAGGCTTGGCCAGGTAGTCGCTGGCGCCCGCGGCCAGGCACTGCTCGCGGTCGTCCTTCATGGCCTTGGCGGTGATGGCGATCACGGGCAGCTTCTCGAAGCGCGGGTCCGCGCGCAGCCGGCGCGTGGCCTCCAGGCCGTCCATCTCCGGCATCATCACGTCCATCAGCACCAGGTCGATCTCGCGCGCCTGGTCGAGCTTCTGGAGCGCCTCGCGGCCGTTGCGGCCGATCTCGACCGCGGCGCCGCGCTGCTCCAGCGCGCTCGTGAGCGCGAAGAGGTTGCGCACGTCGTCGTCCACCAAAAGGATGGTGCGGCCCTCGAAGATGCGGTCGCGCCCGCGCGCCGCCTTCAGCATGCCCTGGCGCTCGCTGGACAGCTCGGCCTCGACCTTGTGCAGGAACAGCGTGACCTCGTCGAGCAGGCGTTCCGGCGAGCGCGCGCCCTTGATGATGATGGAGCGCGAATAGCGCTGCAGCTCGGCTTCCTCGCCCCGCGTGAGGTTGCGCCCGGTGTAGACGATCACCGGCGGGAAGGAAACGATCTCTTCCGACGCCATGCGCTTGAGCAGCTCGCTGCCCTGCATGTCGGGCAGGTGCAGGTCGGTGATCATGCAGTCGAAGACGCGCCTGCGCAGCAGTTCGAGCGCCTCTTCGCCGGAGCCCACGGCGGCGATCTCGATGTCTTCGTCGCCGATCAGCCGGATCACGCTTTCGCGCTGCAGCGCATCGTCCTCGACCAGCAGCACGGCCTTGACCTTCTGCGTGAGCTTTTCCTCGAGCCGGGCGAACACCTGCGTCAGCTCGGCGCGCGTGGCCGGCTTCTGCGCATAGCCGATGGCGCCCATGTGCAGGGCGGCGGCCTGCGCGTCGTCGGCGGCCGAGACCACGTGGATCGGGATGTGGCGCGTCTGCGGCGAATCCTTCAGGCGCTGCAGCAGGCCGAGCCCGGTGCTGTCGGGAAGGCGCATGTCGAGCAGGATGGCATCGGGCAGGAACTGGTGCGCCAGCTCGAAGCCGTCGGCCGCGCCATGGGCCACCAGGCAGCGGTAGCCCAGCTCGTGCGCCAGGTCGTAGAGGATGTGCGCGAACTGCGGCTCGTCCTCGATCACGAGCACCCGGCGCACTTGGTCGGGCGGCAGCGTGCGGTCGTCGGCAAAGGAGGGCGGCGGCACGGCAGCCGGCGGCGAGGGTGCCGCGGGCGTGGCGTGCGCGGTAGGGAAGGGCGCGCGCGCCGCCGTTGCGGGCTTTGCGGGCGCAGCAGCAGGGGGCCGACCTGCTTGCTGCGAAGCCTGTGGCAAGGCCTGCGGCGCCGCGGCCGGCAGCTGCAGCGTGAAGGTGCTGCCCTGTCCGGGCTGGCTTTGCAGCGTGAGCGTGCCGCCCAGGAGGCGCGTGAGGTCGCGCGAAATGGAAAGCCCCAGGCCGGTGCCGCCATAGCGGCGGCTGGTGGTGCCGTCGGCTTGCTGGAAGGCTTCGAAGATCAGCTCCTGCTGCTCGGGGGCAATGCCGATGCCCGAATCGCTCACCGCGAAGACCGCGCCGCCGTTGGCAGCCGCCGACACGGTGAGCGCCACCTCGCCGCTGTTGGTGAACTTGATCGCATTGGAAAGCAGGTTCTTCAGGATCTGCTCGACGCGGTGGCGGTCGGTGGCCAGCGTGGCGGGCGTGCCGGGCTGCATTTCCAGGCGGAAGGCCAGCTGCTTCTCGGCAGCCAGCGGCCTGAAGGCGCTCTCCAGGCTCTGCGCGAGCTTGCCCGGCGCCACCTCCTCGACCACCACTTCGAGCTTGCCGGCCTCGACCTTGGAGATGTCGAGGATGTCGTTGATCAGCACCAGCAGGTCGTTGCCCGACGCGTAGATCGATTCCGCGAACTTCACCTGCTCGGGGCTCAGGTTGCCCTGCGGGTTGTCGGCGAGCAGCTTGGCCAGGATCAGCGCGCTGTTGAGCGGCGTGCGCAGCTCGTGCGACATGTTGGCCAGGAACTCCGACTTGTAGCGGCTGGCGCGCTGCAGCTCGTCGGCGCGGTCTTCCAGGTCGCGCTGCACGCGGCGCAGGGCGGCGTTGCGCTGGTCGAGCGCCTCGGTGCGCTCGGAGAGCTGGCTGTTGGTCTGCTCCAGCTCGGCCTGCTGGTTCTCCAGCATGGCCTGCGAAGAACGCAGCGCACGCGACTGCTCCTCGAGCTCCTCGTTGGCGGTGCGCAGCTCTTCCTGCTGCACCTGCAGTTCCTCGTTCAATTGCTGCGTTTCGGCCAAGGCGTCCTGCAGCTGCTCGCGGTAGCGCGCCGCCGCGAGCGAGTCGCCGATGTCCTCCGCCACCAGGTCGAGCAGTTCGTTGGTCCGCGCATCGGGCACGGCCGGCAGTCCGAGTTCGACCACGCCGTTCACGATGCCGTCGCTCGACACGGGCACCAGCAGCACCGCCGCGGGCGCCATTTCTCCCATGCCCGAATTGACCTTCAGGTAGTCGGCCTGGATCGGCTCCACGAGCATGCGGCGCCGTTCGGCGGCCGCCTGGCCGACCAGGCTCTGGGTCGGCGAGAACACCTGCGGCGAGGCCTCGGCTTCCATCGAGAAACCGTAGCTCGCGGCGCGGCGCAGCGTGCCTTGCCGCTCTCGCACGTACAGCGCGCCGACCGCGCTGCCCAGGTGCCGCGAGAAGAAGGCCAGGACCTTGCGGCCCAGGTCGTTGGCATTGAGTTCGCCCACCAGTTCGCCCACCAGTTCGGTCTGCGCACTGCGCAGCCAAGCCTGCTGCGCCAGCCGCTCGGCATGCGCGGCCTGGTCCCGCAGCACCGCGTCGTAGCTGTTCGAAAGCCGCACGAGTTGCCGGCGCCCGAAGTAGGCCACCATGCCGGTGAACACCAGCGTGAACAGCAGGAACACGGCCACCACCAGCCAGGCCGTGCGGTTGACCTCTTCGTTGCGCTGGTAGCGCAGGCCCTCCTCGGTGTCCATGAAGGCCGTGAATTCGGCGCGCATGTCCTCGCGCAGCTGCTTGCCCCGGCCCTGGCGCACCGCCTGCGGGTAGTTGCCGCCGGCGCGGCGCAGCGCGATCAGGTCTTCTGCGAACCCGTTCCAGGCCTCCTGCAGCGCCGCGATGCGCTCGACCCGCTGCGCCTGCTGCCGGTTGTCCAGCACCAGCTCGCGAAGCGCGGCGGTGTCGCTCTTGATCCTTGGCAGCGCGCGGTGGTAGGGCTCGAGAGAGCTTTCATCGCCGGTGATCAGGAAGCCGCGCAGGCCGGTTTCCATGTCGATGCTGCGGCCTTGCAGCTCGCTGGCGCTGCGCGTCACGCGGTCGCTCTGCTCGACCCGGCTGATGGTGAACAGCAGGAACACGATCAGGCTGACGAACACCAGCGCGCCGATCACCCCGCCAAGCAGCGGCCACTTGAGATTGCGGCTCAGCTGGCGGTCGAAGTCGTCGGGGTCGATCGCGGTCGGCGTTTTCATTCGAACAAGATTTGTAAGCAAAACTTTTGAAGTTTTGCCGAATTCTGGAGCGCCGGGTGTCGGAGAAAGGCCCGATAGCGCCTTTGCCCCTGGTGCGGTGGTCTCGTTATACTGTTGTTTTATACAGCATCAGCCGTGACCACGGACCTTTCCACCCCGCCGACCGAAGACGCGCCCGATGCCCGCGCTGTCTCCGTCAAGGCCCTGTGCGCCTTCGGTGCCAWGGCCGGCGACCTCGACCTGCGCTTCGTGCCTGCACCCAGCGCGCTCGAAGGCATGGCCGGCCATGCGCTGGTGCAGGGCCGGCGCGGCGACGGCTATGAAAGCGAGGTGCCGCTGGTCTCCCGCTGCGGCGCGCTCCAGGTGCGCGGCCGTGCCGACGGGCACGACCCGCGCGAACCCCGCGTCGAGGAGATCAAGACCTTCCGCGGCGACTTCGACGCCATCCGCGGCAACCACCGGGCGCTGCACTGGGCCCAGGCCCGCTGCTACGGCTGGATGCTTTGCGAAATGCACGGCTACGAGCACATCACCGTGGCGCTGGTCTACCTGGACCTCGGCACCGGCGACGAAACCGTGCTGGAAGAGCCCCACACGCGGGCCGCGCTGCAGGCGCATTTCGAACTGCTGTGCGAGCGCTACAGCGCCTGGGCGCAGAGCGAGGCTGCGCACCATGCGGCGCTCGGCCATGCGCTCGGCCGGCTTGAATTTCCGCACGGCTCGTTCCGGCCCGGCCAGCGCGAACTGGCCGAAGCCGTCTACCGCGCCGCCGTGAACGCGCGCTGCCTGATGGCGCAGGCACCCACCGGCATCGGCAAGACGCTGGCCACCATCTTTCCGCTGCTGAAGGCGCGGGCCGCGCGCAAGATCGACAAGATCTTCTTTCTCACCGCCAAGACCTCGGGCCGGGCCGTGGCGCTGGAGGCCGTCGGCGTGCTGGGCAAGAACTGCGCGCAGCTGCGGGTGCTCGAACTCACCGCGCGCGAAAAGGTCTGCGAATACCCCGACCGCGCCTGCAACGGCGATGCCTGCCCGCTGGCCAAGGGCTTCTACGACCGCCTGCCCGCCGCGCGCGAGGAAGCCGCGCAGGCCGCCCGGCTCGACCGGCCGGCGCTGCGAAGAATTGCGTTGGCGCACAGCGTGTGCCCCTATTTCCTCGCGCAGGAAATGGCGCACTGGTGCGACCTGATCGTGGGCGACTACAACTACTACTTCGACGGCAGCGCCTTTCTCTACGCCACCATGAAGGACGCCGAATGGCGCGCCGCGGTGCTGGTGGACGAGGCGCACAACCTGCTGGAGCGCGCGCGCGGCATGTACACGGCGCGGCTCGACGGCCTCGCGCTCGAAGAGGCCCACCGCGTGGCTCCCGCCTCGGTGCGCGGCGCGCTGGGCCGGCTGTACCGCGAATGGGACACGGTGCAGCAGGCGCAGGCCGAGCCCTACGACACCGCCGACGAGATTCCCGAGCGCTTCGCGCGCACGCTGCAGGCCGCCAACACGGCCATGGGCGAGTACTTTGCGGCCACGCCCGATGCGGCCCAGGGCCCGCTGCAGCGCTTCTTCTTCGATGCGCTGCAGTTCGCCCGGCTGGCCGACGCCTTCGACGACCATTCGGTCTTCGAGCGCACGCTGGGTCCCGCGCACGCCCAGCAGCAGCGCAGCCTCGCGATCCGCAACCTGGTGCCGGCGCCGTTCCTCGAGCCGCGCTTCGCGGACGCCGCATCGGTCACCTGCTTCTCGGGCACCTTGTCGCCGTTCGAGTTCTACCGCGACGCGCTCGGCTTGCCGCCGGAAACGATGCTGCTCGACGTGGCCTCGCCATTCCGCAGCCAGCAGCTGCGCGTGGAGGTGGCCATGAACGTGTCGACCCGCTTTCGCGACCGCGCGGGCTCGCTCGCTCGCGTGGCCGGGATCATCGGCGAGCAGTTCGAGCGCATGCCGGGCAACTACCTCGCGTTCTTCAGCAGCTTCGACTACCTCGAAAAGGCCTGTGCGGCCTTCCTGGCCAGGCACCCCGGCGTGCCCGTGTGGGCCCAGACGCGCGGCATGGCCGAGGCCGATCGCCACGGCTTTCTCGCGCGCTTCGAGGAAGGCGGCCAGGGCATCGGCTTTGCCGTGCTCGGCGGTGCGTTCGGCGAAGGCATCGACCTGCCCGGCAGCCGGCTGATCGGCGCCTTCGTGGCGAGCCTGGGCCTGCCGCAGCACAACGCGCTCAACGAGATCACGCGCGAGCGCATGCAGGCGCGCTTCGGCAAGGGCTACGAATACACCTACCTCTATCCCGGCCTGCAAAAGGTGGTGCAGGCGGCCGGCCGCGTCATCCGCACCGAGCAGGACAGCGGCGTGCTGCACCTGCTGGACGACCGCTTTGCGCGCGCCGAGATCCGGCAGCTGCTGCCGCCCTGGTGGGAGCTGCGGCTGGGCGGGCCGGCACACGCGGGCGAAGGAGAGATCATCGATGCGCTCAGCCAGGCACATCCAGTTCGCTGACCAGCCCGACCTGTTCGGCGAGGCGCCCGCGGCCGCCATCGAGGGCCTGCGCTACGAGCGCGAATTCCTCACGCGCGCCGAGGAAGCCGAGCTGCTGCGGCTCGTGCAGGGCTTCGAGCTGCGCGAGATGCGCTACAAGGAATACACCGCGCGCCGCCGCGGCATCAGCTTTGGCGGCAGCTACGACTTCGACAAGCACCGGCTGCGTCCCGGCGCGGCCATGCCGCCCGCGCTTCACCCGCTGCGTGCGCGGGTGGCCGCGTGGATGGGCATGGCGCCCGAGGATTTCGCCCACATGCTGATCTCCGAATACCGGCCCGGCACGCCGCTCGGCTGGCACCGCGACGTGCCGGACTTCGAGGA
>NZ_JBFTPJ010000117.1:0-9349 GCF_056398445.1 Variovorax sp. 01T439_2 | reverse complement strand
GCACGGAACCGACGACGCGCTCGACCTGAAGTCGAGCGTTGCGCTGGTGATCGACCAGGACACGCACGAAGTGCTGTTCAGCAAGAACGACCATGCGGTGCTCCCGATCGCATCGCTCACCAAGCTGATGACCGGCCTCCTGATCAGCGAAGCGCATCTGCCCAACGACGAACTGATCACCATCACGCAGGACGACGTCGACACCGAAAAAGGCAGCCGTTCGCGCCTGACGGTCGGCACCACGCTGTCGCGCGGCGAGCTCCTGCACCTGGCCCTGATGTCGAGCGAGAACCGTGCGGCGCATGCACTGGGCCGCACCTATCCCGGCGGCCTCGCAACCTTCGTGAGCATCATGAATGCCAAGGCGAAGATGCTCGGCATGAAGGACACGCGCTACGTGGAGCCCACCGGCCTGTCGAGCCGCAACCAGTCGAGCGCGCAGGATCTCGCGCTGCTCGTCAATGCCGCCTATTCCGACGCCACGGTGCGCTCGCTGTCGACCTCGCCTGAATACCAGGTCGAGGTGGGCAACCGCGTGCTGCAGTTCAACACCACCAACCGTCTCGTGAAGAGCCCGGATTGGGAAATCGGCGTGCAGAAGACGGGCTACATCTCCGAAGCCGGCCAGTGCCTCGTGATGCAGGCCAAGGTGGCGGGGCGCAAGCTGATCATGGTGTTCCTGGATTCGGCCGGCAAGTTCAGCCGCATTGCCGATGCGGAACGTGTTCGCCGCTGGGTCGAGGCCACGCACGCCTCGACGGGCTTGCCGGCTGCATCGCGCAGCACTGCGGCCTACCAGGTCGCCGGCTGATCGAACCCGCCGCCCTGAACAGGGGCGGCATGTCGAGAACGGCCGGCGGGGCCGGCCGATCAGCCCCCGCCGGGGCCTGAAGCGCTGCTGGTACCGATTGCCGCAGGGCCCGCGGCCGCCGCCGCTGCGGCATCCTTGTAGCCCAGCGCTCCCGAGATCTCGTTGGCCGTGGCCTGCAGCTTGGGCAGCCATCCTTCGTCCAGCCGGTCCGCTGGCGCGGAAATCGACAACCCCGCCACCAGCTTGCCCTGGTCGTCGTAGATGCCGGCGGCCATGCAGCGCACGCCCAGCTCGAGCTCCTCGTTGTCGCGCGCAATGCCGTACTGGCGCGCCTTCGACAGCTCGCGCTCGAGTGCGGGCAGCTGCGTGATGCTGTTGCGCGTGTGGCCGGCCAGGCCGGTTCGCGTGGCGTAGCTGCGCACGCGCTGGGGATCGTCGGCCGCCAGGAACAGCTTGCCGGTGGAGGTCAGGTGCAGGGCGGCCCGCCCGCCGATGGCGCGCACCACCTGCATGCCCGAACGCTCGCTGTACGAGCGCTCGATGTAGACGATCTCGTCGCCCTGGCGCATGCTGAGGTTGACGGGCTGCTGGGTGAGCTTGTGCAGCTCGCGCATCGGCCCGAGGGCTGCGTCGCGCACGTTGAGCCGGCCCTTGACGAGGTTGCCGAGTTCCAGCAGCCGCATGCCGAGCCGGTAGCTGCCGGCCTCGGGCCGGTCGACGAAACGGCCGACCGCCAGGTCGTTGAGGATGCGGTGGGTGGTGGAGGGGTGCAGGCCCGTCTTCTCGCTGATTTCCTTCAGCGAAATGGCCTCCTCGCGGGAGGCGAGCACGTCGATCAGCGCGAACATGCGCTCGATCACCTGGATGACTGGAACGGCAGGAACGTCGGATTGGTTTTTTCTCATGGCGCGATGCGGTGTGGACCGGGCGCCATTTTACCTTGTGAAATCGGATGGTGCTTGCCAGCGTCCGTCGATCAGCAGCTCGTGCGGCGCAAAGCGCGCCTTGTAGTTCATCTTGGCGCTGCCTTCGATCCAGTAGCCGAGATAGACGTGCGGCAGGCCGAGCTTGCGCGCCTGCTCGATCTGCCACATCACGCTGTAGGTGCCGTAGCCGGCGCTGCTGTCGGGTTCGTAGAAGGTGTAGACCGCGGAGATACCGTCGTTCAGCACGTCGAGTATCGACACCATCTTGAGCGCGCCGGCCGTGCCGTCGGGCAGCGCCTCGCGGAATTCGACCAGCCTGGAGTTGACGCGGCTTTGCAGCAGGAACTGGGTGTACTGGTCGATGCTGTCGTGGTCCATGCCGCCGCCGGCGTGGCGGCCGGTCTGGTAGCGCAGGTAGAGCTTGTAGTGTTCGGGCACGAAGCACAGCTTGAGCACGCGCGCCAGCAGGTTCTGGTGCTGTTTCACGGCGCGGCGCTGGCTGCGGCTGGGCTGGAAACTGTTGACCAGCACGCGCAGCGGTATGCAGGCGCGGCAGCCGTCGCAATAGGGCCGGTAGGTGAACATGCCGCTGCGCCGGAAGCCGCTGAGCACCAGGTCGGAGTAGGCGTCGTTGTGGATCAGGTGGCTGGGCGTGGCCACCTGCGAGCGGGCCTGGCGGTCCGGCAGGTAGCTGCAGGGATAGGGCGCCGTCGCGTAGAACTGCAGCGTGTGAAGCGGAAGATCCTTGAGGTGCGTCACGTCGGTCCGGAAGGTCGCGCGGAAAGGAGTTCTGCCCAGTATACGGGCTCGAAATGCCACTGTGGGCCCTGTTGTTCCCGGGCCCGGGCGACGTGCGCCACGAAGCGGCTGCGCGACATTTCGCGGGCGCCCAGGCTGGCCAGGTGGGAGGTGTTCTGCTGGCAGTCGATCATCTTCACCTGGAAGCGGCGGCACAGGCATACCAGCGCGGCCAGCGCGATCTTGGAGGCGTCCGGACGGCGCGTGAACATCGATTCGCCGAACACCGCGCGCCCCAGCCCCACGCAGTAGAGGCCGCCCGCGAGCTGGCCGTCGATCCAGGTCTCCACGCTGTGCGCGTGGCCGGCCCGGTGCATCGCCATGTAGGCCTGCACCATGTCCGGCACGATCCAGGTGCCCGATTGGCCGGTGCGCGGCGACTGCGAGCAGGCCGCGATGACCGARGCGAAGTCGTGGTCGATGCGCACCTCGCAGCCGGCGGTCTGGGTGAACCGCGCCAGCGTCTTGCGCAGCGACCGGTGGAGCTTGAATTCGGCCACCTGCAGCACCATGCGCGGATCGGGGCTCCACCAGAGAATCGGCTGGTCTTCGCTGAACCAGGGGAACACGCAGCGGCCGTAGGCGTGCACCAGGGTGTCGACGTCGAGCGCGCCGCCGGCGGCGAGCAGGCCGGGTACGGGATCGTGCTCGCCCCAGGCGGAGGCGGGGTCGGGCAGTGCGTCGCCGGGTTCGAGCCAGGGCAGTTGTTGCATGGCCGTAGGTATACACGGCTTCGCCCGGGCTTCGGCCGAGGCCGGGAAAATGCCCGTCCCGCAGCGGGAAGGCAAACGATTGCGGCCCGGGCGCCACAGGCGCTGCCCGTGAAGCGCACAAGACTATCCGAAGCCCATATAGTGCTGCTTCCCATTTGCACACTCCATGCGGACCCGCCGGGCCGGCGTCGCCCGGTACAGGCCTGCCCAAGAGGACCACGTTGACCACTGATTCCATCCCCACCCGTTTCGGCAGCGGCCAGGCAGTGCGCCGCCTCGAGGACGAGAGCCTGCTGTCCGGCGCAGGCCGCTATACCGACGACGTCGCGCTCCCCGGCCAGACGCATCTCGTCTTCCTTCGGTCTCCCTATCCGCATGCGCGCATCGTGTCGATCGACACGGCCGCCGCTGCCGCCATGCCCGGCGTGCTGCGCGTGATCACCGGCGCCGAGCTGGCCGAGGCCGGCGTCAAGCCGATGCCGGGCGCCGTGGGCTTCAAGCGGGCCGACGGCAGCGATTGCGCCAGCCCTCCGCGCCTGGCCCTGGCGCATGGCACAGCCCGCTTCGTGGGCGAGGCCGTGGCCGCGGTGGTGGCCGAAACCGTCCAGCAGGCACGCGATGCCGCCGAGGCGGTGGTGGTCGACTACGAAGCGCTTCCCATGGTGGTCGACCTCGCAAGCGCCACCGCCGACGGCGCGCCGCTGCTGTGCGAGGAGGCCACCGGCAACGTCGCCGCCGAAATGCGCCATGGCAGCAGCGACGCCGCAACCGCCGCCTTTGCCAAGGCCAAGCACGTGGTGGCGCTCGACGTGGTCAACCAGCGCGTGGTGGCGCTGACCATCGAGCCGCGCTCGGTGCTCGCCGCGCCTGACGCCGAATCGGGCCGCCTCACCATCCGCATGAGCACCCAGATGCCGTCGGGCGTGCGCGATTCGGTGTGCGCCGCCATCGGCCTCGCCAAGGAAAAGGTGCGCGTGGTGGTGGGCGACGTGGGCGGCGGCTTCGGCATGAAGACCGGCGCCTATCCGGAGGACATTGCCGTTGCGTTTGCGGCGCTGCAGGTCGGGCGCCCCGTGAAGTGGGTGGCCGACCGCAGCGAGGAGTTTCTTTCGAGCGCGCACGGCCGCGACATCGAGGCCAGGGCTGAGCTCGCGCTCGATGCGGACGGAAAGATCCTTGCGCTGCGCATCAGGACGCTGGCCAACGTCGGGGCCTATGCCACCGGCACCGGCGTTGCGATCCAACTGCTGATCGGCCCCTGGGTGCAGACCAGCGTCTACGACATCCAGACCATCGACTTCCATTTCAAGGCGGTGCTCACCAACACCGCGCCCACTGGCGCCTACCGCGGTGCGGGCCGTCCCGAGGCGATCTTCACCATCGAGCGCCTGATGGACGAGGCCGCCCGCCAGATCGGCATCGACCGCATCGCGCTGCGCCGCCGCAACTTCATCCGCCCCGAGCAGATGCCCTACAAGAACCCGATGGCGCAGACCTACGACACCGGCAAGTTCGAGTCGGTGATGGACCAGGCGCTGGCGCTGGCCGACTGGCAGGGTTTCGACGCCCGGGCCGCCGAGTCGGCGAACAACGGCAAGCACCGCGGCCTGGGCATTGCCACCTTTCTCGAATGGACCGGCGGCAATGTGTTCGAGGAGCGCGTCACGGTCTCGGTGCAGGCCGATGGCGTGATCGAGGTGTTCTCCGCCGTCAACGCCATGGGGCAGGGCATTGCCACCTCGCTTGCGCAGCTGGCGGTCGATGCCTTCGGCGTGCCGATCGAGAAGGTGCGCGTCGTGCTCGGCGACACCGACCGCGGCGACGGCTTCGGCAGCGCTGGTTCGCGCTCCCTCTTCACCGGCGGCTCGGCGGTCCGCATCGGCGCCGAACGCACCATCGACAAGGCGCGCGCACTCGCAGCCCAGGAGTTCGAAGCCGCCATCGACGACATCACCTACACCCGCGGTGTCTTCACGGTGGCCGGCACCGATCTCGAACTCGACCTGTTCGCCCTGGCAGGCAAGCAGCCCGAGCGCGAGATATTCGTCGACTCCACCAGCACCGTGGCCGGTCCGACCTGGCCCAACGGCTGCCACGTCTGCGAGATCGAGATCGATCCGCCCACGGGCGAGATCAGCGTGGTGGCCTACAGCTCGGTCAATGACGTGGGCCGCGTGATCAACCCGATGATCGTTCGCGGCCAGCTCGAAGGCGGCGCGGTGCAAGGCATCGGCCAGGCGCTGTACGAGCAGGTGGTGTACGACAACGAAACCGGCCAGCCGCTCACCGGCAGCCTCATGGACTACGCGGCGCCGCGCGCGGACATCGTCCAGGCCATGTTCCACATGGAGATGGACGAGTCGACGCCGTGCGCCAACAACCCGCTGGGCGTGAAGGGCGTGGGCGAGCTGGGCACCATCGGCGCCACGCCCGCCATCGTGAACGCCGTGGCCGACGCCTTCGCGCGCAACGGCCTTGCGGCCAGCGCTCCGCGCCTGCACATGCCGCTGAGCCCGGCGCGCGTGTGGCAGGCCATGCACACCGTCGATTGAGCATCCTCGGGCCGGGTGATCGAAGGGCGCACACACCATGCTCGTCACCACCGAACTGCAGACCGATGCGATCCGCGTGTCGAGCTACCGCTGCGACGCCCAACCTGGCGCGCGGCCGTTCACCGAGGTGCACGCCGAATATTCGATCTCGTACGTGCGCAAGGGCAGCTTCGGCTACCGCACGCGCGGCAATGCTTATGAACTGGTGGCCGGCTCCGTGCTGGTGGGTTGCCCGGGCGATGAATACGTCTGCACCCACGACCACCATGTCTGCGGCGACGAATGCCTGGCGTTCCATTTGTCGCCGGGCTTCGTCGACCTGGTCGGCGGCGACCGGCGGACCTGGCGCACGGCAGGGCTTCCGCCGCTGCCCGAGCTGATGGTGCTTGGCGAGCTTGCGCAGGCCGCGGCCGAGGGGCGCAGCGATGCAGGCCTCGACGAGCTGGGCATGTGGTTCGCGAGCCGTTTCGTCGAGGTGGTGGAAGGGCGCAGCAAACCCGCGCCGCCATCCGCTGCGGCACGCGACAGGCGCCGTGCGGTCGACGCGGCGATGTGGATCGACGCGAACTCGCACGGCGACATCGGCCTCGAAACCGCGGCGTCCGAAGCGGGACTGAGTTCGTTCCACTTCCTGCGCCTGTTCTCGCAGGTGCTCGGCGTCACGCCGCACCAGTACCTGGTCCGTTCGCGCCTGCGCCACGCGGCGCGGCTGCTGGCGGATGACGACCGGCCCGTGACCGACGTGGCCTTCGACGTCGGCTTTGCCGACCTGAGCAACTTCGTTCGCACCTTCCACCGCGCGGCCGGGGTATCGCCGCGCGGCTTTCGCCAGGCCGCCAAGGGCGACCGCAAGATTTTCCAAGACCGCCTGGCCGCACTGTTCGATGATGACCGCCTGATCCACCCGTCGAGCAGAAAGCCATCGCCATGTACGACCCCATCGGACTGAAAGCCACAGACCTTGCCGCAAGCCGGTGCTGCGATGCGGCGGCCTGCCCCTGAAGGCGCACGACCATGGCAACGATCTACAAGGAATTCATCGTCGAAGCCGATGCCTCGCGCGTCTGGGACGCACTGCGCGATTTCGGCGCCGTGCACACGCGCCTTGCGCCCGGCTTTCTCACCGGCTGCGAGCTGGACGGCAAGGGCGCGCGCATCGTGAGCTTTGCCAACGGCCTGGTGGCGCGTGAACTGCTGGTGGGCATCGACGAGGCCAACAGTCGGCTGGCCTATACCGTGACCGGCGGCAAGGCGAGCCACCACCACGCCTCGGCTCAGGTGTTCGCGCTGGGCGAAGGGCGCTCGCGCTTCGTCTGGATCACCGATGTGCTGYCCGACGAACTGGCCGCCTACATCGAACCGATGATGGTGCAGGGCGGCGTGGCGATGAAGAAGACGCTCGAGGCGGCCGGCTAGAAGTCTTCGAGCGGCAGGCCGACGTAGTTCTCCGCCAGCGCGGTGGAGGCCGCGTGCGAATGCACCAGGTAGTCAAGTTCGGCTTCCTGGATCTTCTGGCCGAAGGCGCCGGTCTCGGGGAAGCGGTGCATCAGCGAGGTGAACCACCACGAGAAGCGCTCCGCCTTCCAGACGCGGCGCAGGCAGAGGTCGGAATACCGGTCGAGCGCGGAGGCCGATTTCTCGCCGTAGAAGATCTCGAGCGCCCGCGAGAGGTAGCCCACGTCGGCTGTTGCCAGGTTGAGCCCCTTGGCGCCGGTCGGCGGCACGATGTGCGCGGCGTCGCCGGCCAGGAACAGCGCGCCGAAGCGCATCGGTTCGGCCACGAAGCTGCGCAGCGGCGCAATGCTTTTCTCGAGCGAAGGGCCGGTCACCAGCCGCTCGCGGGCCTCGGGGTCGAGCCGTGCGCGCAGCTCATTCCAGAAGGCCTCGTCGCTCCAGTTCTGGACCTTCTCGTCGGCCGGCACCTGCACGTAGTAGCGGCTGCGGTGCGCGCTGCGCATGCTGCACAGCGCAAAGCCGCGCTCGGTGTTGGCGTAGATCAGTTCGTGCGACACCGGCGGCACGTCGGCCAGCACGCCGAGCCAGCCGAAGGGATAGATCTTTTCGTAGGTCTGGATGGCGTCGGCCGGCACGCTGGCGCGGCTCACGCCGTGGTAGCCGTCGCAGCCGGCGATGAAGTCGCATTCGATCTCGTGCGTCTGGCCGTCTTTTTCGTAGCGCACGCGCGGGCGCTGCGAATCGAAGCCGTGCAGGCTGACGTTGGCGGCGCTGTAGATGGTGGCAAGGCCCTCGGCCGAACGCGCTTCCATCAGGTCGCGCGTCACTTCGGTCTGGCCATAGACCGTGACCTGTTTGCCGTTTGTCAGGCCATGCATGTCGATGCGGTGCCGCGCGCCCTTGAACAGCAGCTCGATGCCGTCGTGGGGCAGCCCTTCGGCCTTGGCGCGCGCATCGACACCTGCGCGCGCCAGCAGGTCCATGGTGACCTGCTCGAGCACGCCGGCGCGGATGCGCCCGAGCACGTAGTCGCCGCTCTGCCGCTCGACGATGACGTTGTCGATGCCGGCCTTGAAAAGCAGCTGTCCGAGAAGCAGGCCTGCCGGGCCTGCGCCGATGATCGCGACCTGTGTGCGCATGTTCGTGTCTCCAATGGGTTTTCCGCGAGCGTAGGGCGAACGCGGCAGGCTGTCGCGGCGTGCGGCAAGGCACTGTGCGATCATGCGAATGGCTGCGCGATCATCGCGCAACACTTCGCAGATTGACCGAAATGACCATCGCCAAGGCCGACTTTATCGAGGGCATCGCCAAGGGAATGGCGGTGCTCGAAAGCTTCGACACCGAGCGCCAGCGCCTCAACGCCACGCTGGCCGCCGAGCGCGCCGGCCTCACGCGCGCCGCCGCGCGCCGGCACCTGCTCACGCTGGCCCACCTGGGCTACCTGGAGACCGACGGCAGCTATTTCTGGATGGCACCCAAGGTGCTGCGTTTCTCGGGCAGCTACCTGGCGTCGTCGCGGCTGCCGCGCGCGCTGCAGCCCACGCTGAACCGGCTGGCGGCGCAGACCGGCGAATCGTTCTCGGCCGTGGTGCTCGATGGCGAAGAGGCGGTCATCATTGCGCGCAGCGGCGCCTACGGCACGCCGACCCGCGTGCTGGCCTACGGCCTGCACCTTGGCGCCCGCTTGCCGGCCCACGCGACATCGACCGGGCGGGTGCTGCTCGCGGCCATGGCGCCGGCCCAGTTCACGCAATGGCTCAAGGGGCGCCACCTTGCGCGGCTCACGCCGCACACCACCACCCAGGCGCGCGGCCTGCGCCAGCTGATTTCCCGCGTGCGCAAGGACGACTACTGCTTTGCCAGCGAAGAGCACGAACTCGGCGTGCAGGCGCTCGCGGTGCCGCTGCGCGACATGCAGGGCCGCACCGTGGCCGCGCTCAACGTGGTGCTGTCGGGCACGCGCTACCAGGAAGAGACGCTCCAGCGCGAGATGCTGCCGCTGCTCTTCGAGGCGGCGCGCGAAGTGCGCTCGCTGCTGTGAGCTGAACTTCCGCGCGGCCGCTGCCTCGAATCCCGAAACGGACACAACAACAC
>NZ_JBFTPJ010000116.1:0-10514 GCF_056398445.1 Variovorax sp. 01T439_2 | reverse complement strand
TTCAAGGGGCTGCTCGACGAAACCCTGATGCTGGTCGAGGCCCTGCTGAGCCCGAACAAGATCATCGGCGAGGTGGAGCAGATGCGCGCGCTGCAGGTTGCGGCGGACGACATCGAGCCGACCGATCCGGCACAGGCCGAGCTGCTGCGCTCGCGCGCCTCGCGCATCGGCCTGCGCTGAGGCGGCGTGCGGCGCGCCTGCCGGCCTGCCGCGCGAACCATGAACAGACTACGAAGAAAGCCGGCTCTGCTCGATGTGCTTGCGCCGCATCGGCCGCAACACGAACCAGGCCAGCAGCGCCGCAGCCGCATTGACCGCGCTCGCGGCAATGAAGACGGCCTGCCAGCTCCCTGTGGCTGCCGCAAGCACGCTGGACAGCGGCACCAGCAGCGAGGCCGTGCCCTTGGCGGTGTAGAGCATGCCGGCGTTGGACGCCGCGTATCTGGAGCCGAAGGTGTCGGCGCAGGTCGAAGGAAAGAGGCTGTAGATCTCGCCCCAGGCAAAGAACACGATGCCGGTGAGCACCACGAAGAGGATCGGGTTGTGGCCGTAGTGATAGAGCATCAGGATGCCCACCGACTCGAGCGCGAACGCAATGAACATCGTCTGCTCGCGCCCGATCTTGTCGGACACCCAGCCGAAGAAGGGCCGCGTGAGCCCGTTGAGCACGCGGTCGATCGCCAGCGCGAAGGTCAGCGCGGGCAGCACCAGGCCCATGATGTTGACGGGCACGTCCATGATCTTGAAGTCCTGCGCGATCGGCGCGAGCTGGGCGGTGGCCATGAGGCCGCCCGCGGCCACCATCACGAACATCGCGTACATCACCCAGAAGACGGGCGAGCGCAGCACCTCGGAGGGCGCGTAGTCGCGGCCCGCCTGCTGCACGTTGCGACTGTTCGATGCCTTCGCGTGGTGGGGCGCGCGGGTCAGCATCCATGCGAGCAGGAACACGATGAGTCCCTGCCCGATCCCAAAATACAGGAACGCCGCCTCGTAGCCGCTGGTGCGGATCATCGCGGAGATAGGGATGATGGTGAGCGCCGAGCCCGCGCCGAAGCCCGCGGCCGTCATGCCGGCCGCAAGGCCGCGCCGGTCGGGAAACCACTTGAGCGCATTGCCCCCATGCAGACGATGCCGATCAGCAGCTGGCCCCATCGGTAGGCCTCGGAACGGGTCGCGCCGGTGCCGTAGGTTTCGGATGGGGAATACATCGCAGGATTGGAACCTGCGATCGTGGAGGTGGGCCGGGTCATGGAGTTGTCCTAAGTGTTTTCGTTGAATTCCGACAGGCTGCGAATACGGAGCAATCAGTCGAGCGATCGATGCGCATCGACAGGCGACGAGGCTTTTTTTGACATCGCTACACGGCAGTGGGATCGCCAGTTTCTGCGCGTGAATGACTGTCGGACCGAGCGACCCAAAAACTCTTGACCGCAGTCAAGTTCATACGAATCGCGCTCTCGCGAGACCCCCGTGGTATCCCTAGCGGGCTCGAAGTCTCGATGGTTCGCGAAGGGGTGTTGGGTGCGTGCCGATGCGCGTTGCGCGCCTGCCGGAAGGCCCCGCGAGGCGCTGCAGGAGCCCGCGCATGCAGGACCCGTTTGCGTCCGAAAAAATTGACCTAGGTCAAGAAACGCGAAAATCGCGTTTGCGCTCGTCTAGGGTAAACCCTAAAATCGAGGGTAATCCCTTCAGTCTTTTCGATTCAATCTTCCTGGAGCCTCTCATGAGCCACACCACCCTGAATTCCAGCGCCTTCCGCACACCGGCCTCGTCGTCGACCGCCAACAATGCGATGCGCGAGCTGTTCGCCGCCATGCCCATCGTGATCTTCTACAAGGCCGCACGCGCCGCGCTGATGCAGCGCCGTTCGGCGGCCGTGCAGCGTTGAGCCGCAGCAGCCCATTCACTCTCACCGAAGAGCGCGCGCGAGTTACTCGCCGCGCTCTTTTTCGTTGGAGCTTCCGAACGGCACGATCTGCGAGATGAGCGCGGGTCCATCGGCCAGCAGGAAGTCCTTGAAGGCCTGCGCCACCGGCGGCAGCCGCTTGCTGCGCCGGTGCACCACGTACCAGTTGAGCATCAGCGGAAAGCCCTCGACGTCGAGCACGCGCAGGCTGCCGGCGCGCAATTCCTGGCTGATGGTGTGGGCCGACACGAAGCTCACGCCCATGCCCGCGATCACGGCCTGCTTGATGGTCTCGGTGCTCCGGATCTCCATCGCGATGTTGATGCCGCGCAGGTCGCCGCCGAAGCCCTCTTCCATCGAATGCCAGGTGTCCGAGGCCTTCTCGCGCACCACGAAGGGTTCGCGCATGAGCCGCGCGAGCGGGATGCGCGGCACGCCCACCAGCGGGTGGCCGGGTGCCGCGACGATCACGTAGGGATGCGGCGCGAACGGCTGGTTGACGGTGTCCAGGTCGGTCGGCGGGCGCACCATGATCGCCAGGTCGGTGAGGTTCTCGGCGATGTGGGTCATGAGCCCTTCGCGGTTGTGCACCGTGAAGTTCAGCGTGACGCCGCGGTGCCGGCTCGCAAACTCCACCAGGAGGCGCGGAAAGAAGTAGTCGCCCGCGCTGATCACGCCCACGTTGAGCTTGCCGCCCGAGACGCCGTTGAACTGCAGCATCGCGTTCTCGGCCGCCTCGAACTGCTGGATGATCGCGCGGCTGATCTGCAGCAGCTCGGTGCCGGCCGGCGTCAGGTAGATCTTCTTGCCGAACTGCTCGAACAGCGCATTGCCCGCGTGTTCCTCGAGCTTGCGCACCTGCGTGGAAACGGCCGGCTGCGTCAGGTGAAGCTCCTCCGCCGCGCGCGAGAAGCTCAGCAGCCGCGCCACCGCTTCGAAGACTTTCAACTGGCGCAGGGTCGCGTGCTTCATTCGGAAAAAGGTGGCTGCTGCAATCGAGCGGGCATCGTACCTGCGCCCGAGTCCGCTCGCGTGAACCGCCTAGGGTATGCGCGCGACGTGCAGCAGGTTCGTCGTTCCCGAAAGCCCGAACGGCAGGCCCGCAACCACCACCACGTCGCGGCCGCTGCTCGCGAAGCCTTCGGTGCAGGCGTTGCGGCAGGCGCACTCGATCATCTCGGCCACGTCGTGCACGTCGTCGACCAGCACCGCGTGCACGCCCCACACCATCGCCATGCGGCGCGCCGTGGCCACGTCGGGCGTGAGGCTGATGATGGGCACGGCCGGCCGCTCGCGCGCGGCGCGCAGGCTGGTGAAACCCGAGGAGGTGTAGGTGACGGTGGCGGCGGGCGCCAGCAGCGCGGCCACCTGGCGCATCGACGCGCACACCGCATCGGCCGTGGTCGAGAGCGAGGCCTCGTGCGTGGCGTCGATGCCGATGCGGTAGGACGCATCGGCCTCCACGCGCGAGATGATGCGGTCCATCATCGCCACGGCCTCGAGCGGATATTTTCCGGAGGCCGATTCGGCCGACAGCATCACCGCATCCACGCCGTCGTACACGGCGGTGGCCACGTCGGACACCTCGGCGCGCGTGGGCACCGGCGCGGCAATCATCGATTCGAGCATCTGCGTGGCCACCACCACCGGCTTGCCGCGCTTGCGGCAGGCGCGCACGATCAGGCGCTGCAGCTCGGGCACGCGCTCGGGCGGCAGCTCCACGCCGAGGTCGCCGCGCGCCACCATGACGCCGTCGCACAGGTCGACGATCGCGTCGAGGTGGTCGATGGCCGCGGGCTTCTCGAGCTTGGCCATGATCCAGGCGCGCTTGCCGATGATGGCGCGCGCCTCCTCGATGTCCTCGGGGCGCTGCACGAAGGACAGCGCCACCCAGTCCACGCCCATGGCCAGGCCGCAGGCCAGGTCGTCCAGGTCCTTGGGCGTGAGCGGCGAGATCGGCAGCACCACGCTCGGCACGTTGACGCCCTTGCGGTCGGAGATCGGGCCGCCGACCAGCACCGTGGTCTCGGCAAAGGCGGGCCCGAAGCTGTCCACGCGCAGCCGCAGCTTGCCGTCGTCGAGCAGCAGGTCGGTGCCCACCTGCAGCGCCGCGAAAATTTCCGGATGCAGCAGCGGCGCGCGGCGCGCATTGCCGCTCGCGGCGTCCATGTCGAGCCGAAAGCGCGAACCCGCGTCGAGCTGTGCGCGGCCACCTTCGAAGGTGCCCAGCCGCAGCTTCGGCCCCTGCAGGTCGAGCAGCACGCCGATGGGCCGGCCAAACTCTTTCTCGAGCCGCCGGATGGTGTCGAGGCGGCGCGCATGGTCATGCTGCGTGCCATGGCTGAAGTTGAGCCGGAACACATCCACGCCGCGCTCGAACAAGGCACGGATGGCCGGCTCGTCGGTGGTGGCAGGGCCCAGCGTGGCCACGATCTTCGCGCTGCGTGTACGTCGCATCATCCGTTCCATTTCATCGATCGATCACAGCGCACGACCGGCGCCCCCTCGGCGCCGGATTGCGCAGCCGAGGGAGCTAGCCCGCCATCTCGTGAAGGCAGACGCGGCCGCGCTGTTCTTCCATCGTACGCGCCAGCAGCTTGACCAGGGAATACACGGTGTCGATGTGCGGCGTTGGCGTGTCGGTGAGCCGGGCCAGCTCGACCACGGCGCCCACCAGCGCATCGATCTCGGGTGCGCGGCCGGCCTCCACGTCCTGCAGCATCGAGGTCTTGTGCTTGCCGACTTTCTCGGCCCCCGCAATGCGCTTGTCGAGCGTCACGCGGAACTCGATGCCCAGCTTGTGCGCCACCGCCTGCGCCTCGCGCATCATCGCGGCGGCCAGCTCGCGCGAGGGCGGGTACTGGCAGATGTCGACCAGCGTGGAGTGCGAGAGGCTGCTGATCGGGTTGAAGGTCAGGTTGCCCCAGAGCTTGAGCCAGATCTCGGCGCGGATGTTGTCGAGCACCGGCGCCTTGAAGCCGGCCGCGCCCAGGCAGGCCGAGACGCGGTTCACGCGCTCGCTCGAAGAGCCGTCGAGTTCCCCCACCGGGAAGCGGTCGCCTTCGATGTGCTTCACCACGCCCGGCGCCGTGAGCTCGGAGGCGGGATACACCACGCAGCCGATGACGCGCTCGGCCGGGATCTTCGCGGCCACCAGGCCGCTCGGGTCGACGCTGCGCACCGGCGTGCCCGCGAGCGCGCCGCCGTGGTTGTGGAAGTACCAGAACGGGATGCCGTTCTGCATCGTCACCACCACGGTCTCGGGCCCGAAGAGCCTGGGCACGTCGTTGGCCACCGCCTCGACCTGGTGCGCCTTCATCGCAAGGATGACGATGTCCTGCGGTCCCGCCTGCTCGTAGCGGTCGGTGGCCTTGACGTTGCGCGCCACCTGCTCAGTGCCATCGGCCCCGATGAGCTTGAAGCCGTTGGTGGCAATGGCGTCGAGATTCTTCCCGCGCACGATGAACGTCACGTCCTCGCCGGCCAGGGCGAGCTTTGCGCCCACCAGGCCGCCGATGGCGCCCGCTCCAATGACTGCTATCTTCATGTCGATCCCCAAGGTTGTTGATTCTTCCGGCGCAGGTCGGTCTCTCAGCCGAAGCGGTTGCCGAGCCTGCCGATGCCGCCGATCTCCACTTCGACCAGGCTGCCGGGCTTCATCGAGCCGACGCCGATGGACGTGCCGCACAGGATCACGTCACCGGGTTGCAGGGTCATGTCCTGGGAGATCAGGCTCACGAGTTGCTGGACCGAAAAGCGCATGTCGCTGATCGGATAGTTCTGCCGCACCTCGCCGTCGAGCAGCGTGGTGACGGTGAGCGCGGCGGGATCGAGGCCGGTGGCAACCACCGGGCCCATCGGGCAGAAGGTGTCGAAGCCCTTGGCGCGCACCCATTGGGCGAACGAGGCGTCGCGGTTCAGGATGTCGGCCACCGTCACGTCGTTGGCGCAGGTGTAGCCGAACACATGGCCGAGCGCATCCGCCTCGGACACGGCCGTGCACGCCTTGCCGATGACGATGCCGAGCTCGCCCTCGAAAACCACCTTGCCCTCGCACAGCGGCTTGCGGATGGGCGCGCCGGGCGCAAGGTAGGAGTTGGGCGCCTTCAGCAGGTACAACGGCTCGGCCGGCACCGCGAGCTTGAGCTTCTCGCCGAGCGCGTGGAAGTTGTTCCACAGCGCGATGACCTTGGTCGGCTCGGTGGGCGTGAGCAGCCGCACGCCCGAGAGCAGGAACACGCGGCCGGTCGGCTCCGGGCGGTCGAACATGTTGCCGCGGTGCTCGTGCACGGCGTCGCCTTCGAGCGTGCCGAAGCCCGCTTCGCCGCCGTGTTCGAAACGGACCCATCGTTGTTGTTGCTGCTGCTGCTGTTGCATGTCTCGCCTTCCTTGGTTCTGTTGGAGTGGTTCTGTGTTCGGTTCAGTCGAAGGGCAGGTAGTCGGGGATCACCAGCGACGCGAGCAGCTTTCCCATCTCGGCCGGGTTGTCGGTCACGTGGATGCCGCACTCCTTCATCACCGCCAGTTTTTCCCGCGCCGTTCCCTTGCCGCCCGAGACGATGGCGCCCGCGTGGCCCATGCGCTTGCCCGGCGGCGCRCTGGCGCCGGCGATGAAGCCGACCACGGGCTTTCGCATGTGCTCGCTGATCCAGCGCGCGCAGGTTTCTTCGTCGCTGCCGCCGATCTCGCCGACCATGATCACGGCGTCGGTGCGCGGGTCGTCGTTGAACAGCTTCAGCACGTCGATGTGCCGCAGCCCGCCCACCGGATCGCCGCCGATGCCCACCACGGTCGACTGCCCGATGCCAAAGCTCGCGAGCTGGCTCGCGGCCTCGTAGGTCAAGGTGCCCGAGCGCGAGACCACGCCGATGCGGCCCTTCTGGTGGATGTGGCCGGGCATGATCCCGATCTTGATTTCCTCGGGCGTGATGAGGCCCGGGCAGTTGGGGCCGAGCAGCAGGGTCTTGCTGCCCTCCATGCGATGGCGGGTGCGGATCATGTCGCGCACCGGAATGCCTTCGGTGATGCACACGACGAGGTCGAGCCCCGCATCCACTGCTTCATCAATGGCGGCGGCGGCAAACGGCGGCGGCACGTAGATCACGGACACGGTGGCGCCGGTCTCGGCCTTGGCTTCCTTGACGGTGCCGAACACCGGAATGCCGTCGAAGGACTTGCCCGCCTTGTTGGGGTTCACGCCGGCGACGAAGCACTTCTGGCCGTTGGCGTAGTCGCGGCACATCGCGGTGTGGAACTGGCCGGTCTTTCCCGTGATGCCCTGGGTGATGACGCGGGTGTGCTTGTTGATGAGGATCGACATTTTTCAGCCTCGCTGTTGTTCTTTTTCGGGGCGCGTGCACAGGCCACCGGGTACTCCCCTCCGCGAATGTCCCCCGCCTTCGGCTCCTCCTTTATTTCGCTGCGGGGAGCACCCGATGCCCTGTGCACGAGGACACGCTCGTTGTGCACCGCTGATCAACCACCGCTCTGTCCAACGCTCCCGTCGATGGGGTGCCTTGCGCAGCGAAATAAAGGAGGAGCCCGAAGGGCGGGGGACATTCGCGGAGCAAGGTACCCCGTCGGCGGGAGCGCGCCCCGGACAAGGTAGGTCAAACACAAAGCGGTGCTTCATGGTCCTAGCCTCCCCGCCGCGCAGCAGCCACCACCAGCCCCGCCGCCTCCGCCATGTCGTCCGCACTGATGATCCGAAGGCCCGACTGCCCGAGGATGGTCTTGCCCAGGCTCTCGTTGGTGCCCTTCATGCGCACCACCAGCGGCACCGCCAGCTGGACCTCGCGCGCGGCAGCCACCACGCCGCGCGCGATCACGTCGCACTTCATGATGCCGCCGAAGATGTTGACCAGGATCGCGCGCAGGTTCGGGTTGCGCAGCATCAGCTTGAAGGCTTCGGTCACCTTCTCCGCCGTGGCGCCGCCGCCCACGTCCAGGAAATTGGCCGGCGATCCGCCGTAGAGCTTGATCGCGTCCATCGTGGCCATCGCCAAGCCCGCGCCGTTCACCAGGCAGCCGATGTCGCCTTCGAGCGCAATGTAGGAAAGATCGAACTTCGAGGCCTCGACCTCGGCCGGGTCCTCCTCGTCGAGATCGCGCATCGCGGCGATCTCGGGCTGGCGGAACAGCGCGTTCGGATCGAAGTTGAACTTGGCATCCAGCGCCAGCACGCGGCCGTCGCGCGTGAGCGCCAGCGGGTTGATCTCGGCCAGCGATGCGTCGCAGGCGTCGAAGGCCTGGTAGAGGTTCTGCACCAGCGTGCGCACCTGCGGCAGCAGCTTTCCGGAAAAGCCGATGTCGCGCGCCAGGCCATCGGCCTCGACTGCCTTCACGCCGGTGGACGGATCGACGAAGAGCTTGCGGATTTTTTCCGGCGTGCGCGCCGCCACGTCCTCGATGTCCATGCCGCCTTCGCTCGACGCCATCAGGGCCACGCGGCGCGATTCGCGGTCGACCGCCATGCCGAGGTAGAACTCCTTTTCGATCTCGACGCTCTCCTCCACCAGCAGCCGCTTCACCAGCCGGCCTTGCGGGCCCGTCTGGTGCGTTCGCAGGGTCATGCCGAGCAGCTCGTCGGCGTGGCGCCGCACTTCGGCCGCCGACCAGGCCAGCCGCACGCCGCCGCCCTTGCCGCGGCCGCCCGCATGGATCTGCGCCTTGACCACCCAGGCCCTGCCGCCAAGCCGCGCGGCCGCATCGGCCGCCTCGTCGGGCGAAAAGCAGGCATATCCACGCGGCGTGGGAACGCCGTATTTGCGCAATACGTCCTTGCCCTGGTATTCGTGGATATTCATGGCGGCTTTCAGGCGCCGAGTTCGGCGCCGCGGGTTTCGGCCCAGTTGAAATAGCGCCTTTTCATGGCGCCGGCATCGAGCTCGCGCTTTTGATGCTCTTCCTTTTTCTGCTCGATCACCTCGGCCAGGAATTTGGCGTCGTAGGCACGCAGAAGATGCGGCTGGTGGGTGCGCAGGTAATGGCAGATCCGCTCGACGCCGTCCTGGCTCTCGCGCAGCAGCTGGCAATAGACTTCGCGGTCCCAGTGCCAGCGCAATCCCAATTCGTAGAACGCCGCGTTGTAGGCGTTGCGCTCGGTTTCGCTGCTCCAGTATTGAATTGGCAAATCATCGATCATGAAATTTCTCCTAGAAATTGAATGCCGGCGTCAAATGTTTTGCGGATCGGCATGATCAAAATGTAGATTCGATGATCGATAAATAATAGTTAAACTATTTTATTGAATGCATTCACGATAAGTTATACATAATTGGCCGTGAATTCCCACCGCGGATGGCATTGCCACCCGCGTTTTCCTCAGCCTGCTAAAAACCGGCGCTCAGTTCAGATGACGCCGTCGGCGCGCAGTGCGGCCACGTCGCTGGCCGTGTAGCCCAATTGCATCAGCACCTCGTCGGTGTGCTCGCCGAGCAGCGGCGAGCGCGTGACCTCGGTCGGGCTGTCGGACATCTTGATGGGGTTGCCCACCGTCAGGTACTTGCCGCGCGTCGGGTGGTCGACCTCGACGATGGTGCCGGTCTCGCGCAGCGACGGATCGGCGGCGATTTCCTTCATCGAAAGAATCGGCCCGCACGGAATGTCGTACTGGTTGAGGATGTCCATGGCCTCGAACTTGTCCTTGGTCATGGTCCATTGCTCGATGCGCGCGAAGATCGGCTTCAGGTGCAGCAGGCGTGCGGCCGGCGTGGCGTAGGCCTCGTCGGTGATCCAGCCTTCCTCGCCGATGACCTTGCACACCGCGGGCCACACCGCCCCTTGCGTGATGAAGTAGATGTAGGCGTTGGGGTCAGTCTCCCAGCCCTTGCACTTGAGGATCGAGCCCGGCTGTCCGCCGCCCGAGGCATTGCCCGCGCGCGGCACCGCGTCGCCGAACTTGCCGTCGGGGTACTGCGGGTACTCGTGCATGGTGCCGGTGCGCTCCAGCCGCTGCTGGTCGCGCATCTTCACGCGGCACAGGTTGAGCACCGCGTCCTGCATGGGCGCGAGCACCTGCTGGCCGCGGCCCGTGCTGTTGCGCTGGTAGAGCGCCGCCACGATGCCCAGCGCCAGGTGCAGGCCGGTGCCGCTGTCGCCGATCTGCGCACCGGTGACGACCGGCGGGCCGTCCTCGAAGCCGGTGGTCGAGGCCGCGCCGCCGGCGCACTGGGCCACGTTCTCGTACACCTTGCAGTGCTCGTACTTGCCGGGGCCGAAGCCCTTGACCGACGCCACGATCATGCGCGGGTTGAGCTCCTGGATGTGGGCCCAGGTGATGCCCATGCGGTCGAGCGCGCCGGGCGCGAAGTTCTCCACCAGCACGTCGCAGGTCTTGATCAGCGAATCGAGCACCTTCTTGCCCTTGGGCTTCTTGGTGTCGAGCGTGATCGAGCGCTTGTTGTGGTTGAGCATCGTGAAGTAGAGGCTGTCCACGCCGGGAATGTCGCGCAGCTGGCCGCGCGTGGCGTCGCCTTCGCCGGCGCGCTCCACCTTGATCACGTCGGCGCCGAACCACGCCAGCAGCTGGGTGCAGGTGGGACCGGATTGCACATGGGTGAAGTCGAGGATGCGAACGCCCTCAAGTGCCTTGCTGCTCATCAGC
>NZ_JBFTPJ010000115.1:0-9444 GCF_056398445.1 Variovorax sp. 01T439_2 | reverse complement strand
CATGATGGCCATGACGGCGGCCCACAAGACCTTGCCGTTCAATACCCGCGTTTGCGTGCGCAGCCTCGTCAACGGCAGCGAGGTGCTGGTGCGCATCACCGACCGGGGGCCCTATGCGCAGGGCCGCATCATCGACCTGAGCCGCGGCGCGGCCGAGCGCATCGGGCTGATCGGGCTCGGCATCAAGCAGGTGGCGCTGACGATCATCGACCGCGAGGGCATGCGCTGCGGCGGCTCCGAGGTGGAGGAAGACGTGGCGCAGGCCCAGGCGCCGGCGGCTGCGCCCGCACCCGCGCGCCGCCAGGTGAAAGTGCCACAGCGCCGCCGCCGCTGAAGCAGCGAAAGACCGCCGGGACTAGCCGCCCGCGTCGAGCGAGAAGGTGGCGTTCCGGTCCTGCGCCAGCCGCTCCGCCAGCTGGGGCAGCGCGGCCGCAAGCAGCGGCTTCAGCGTGTAGGGCGGGTTGATCAGGAACATGCCGCTGGCCGGCAGGCCCGGGCGCTGGGTTTCACCCGTGGGCGTGGTGGTCAGCTTGCTCGACTTGACCGTGAGCGTGGCGTGCAGCCAGGGCTTGCCGGCCTTGGTGGCCAGGGTCTTGAGCCGGCGCGGCAGGTCGTGCGCCTCGGGGCGCGGAATGATCGGATACCAGATGGCGTAGGTGCCGGTGGCAAAGCGCTTGAGCGCCTCGGCCGCGAAGTCGAGCACGCGGCCGTAGTCGCTCTTGATCTCGTAGCTCGGGTCCATCAGCACCAGCGCGCGGCGCGAGGGCGGCGGCAGGAACTTGGTGGCGCTGCCGAAGCCGTCCTCGCGCAGCACCGCGATCTGCCGGCCCGCCTCGAGCTGGGCGATGTTGGCGTCCAGCGTGCGGGCATCGGTGGGGTGCAGCTCGAACAGCTTGAGCTTGTCGTGGTCGCGCAGCAGGTGCTGCACGATGAAAGGCGAACCCGGATAGATGCGGGCGCCGCCCTTGGGGTTGAAGTCGTGGATCACGCTCAGGTAGCGCGCAATCGCATCGGCCAGGGGCGCCTCGGCTTCGGGGGCTGCCTTCTTGGCGGCGGACTTGGCGGCGGATTTGGCGGCAGGGGCCGGGGCGGCAGGTGCTTTCTTGTCCGCCAGCAGGCGCAGCACGCCTTCGGCGGCCTCGCCGCTGGTGCCGGCGTAGTCGCCGTCCAGGCGGTACAGGCCGGCGCCGGCGTGGGTGTCGACCACGGTCAGCGCTGCCTCTTTTTCGAGCAGGTGGTCGAGCGTGGCAATCAGCACCGTGTGCTTGAGCACGTCGGCGTGGTTGCCGGCGTGGAAGGCGTGGCGGTAACTGAACATGGGGTCGATGGTAACGGCTTGGACGGCCGCTGGGCCCAAATTTGCCCCGATTGGCCGATTCTTCGTATAATCGCGGGCTTCGCAGCGTTTTTGTAGCCCCGCGGCGGAGACACATTACCGCCCTGCGGGCATGTGCAAACCCACCTAAGAGATTCCCGTCAGAGGAACGCCGACCGTGGAAAAGGGCTCGCCAAACCCTCTTTTTTAGAGAAAACTCATGACCAAAACGTTCAGCGCCAAGCCCGCGGACGTGACGCACGAGTGGTTTGTGATTGACGCGACCGACAAGGTCCTCGGACGAGTAGCCAGCGAAGTTGCTCTCCGTTTGCGCGGCAAACACAAGGCCATTTACACGCCTCACGTCGATACCGGTGACTTCATCGTCATCATCAACGCAGCCCAGCTGCGCGTCACCGGCGCCAAGCCGATCGACAAGGTCTACTACCGTCACTCGGGCTACCCGGGCGGTATCACGGCCACGAACTTCCGCGACATGCAAGCCAAGCACCCGGGCCGCGCCCTGGAAAAGGCCGTCAAGGGCATGCTGCCCAAGGGCCCGCTCGGCTACGCGATGATCAAGAAACTCAAGGTGTACGGTGGTGCAGAGCACCCGCATACCGCCCAACAGCCCAAAGTGCTGGAACTGTAAGGAGCCTTGAGAATGATTGGTGAATGGAACAATGGCACCGGCCGTCGCAAATCGAGCGTCGCCCGTGTGTTTCTGAAAAAGGGCACCGGCAAGATCACGGTCAACGGCAAGGACATCCAAGAGTTCTTCGGCCGCGAAACCTCGATCATGATTGCCAAGCAGCCCCTGGTGCTGACCAACAACCTCGAAGCATTCGATGTCATGGTCAACGTCAATGGCGGCGGCGAATCGGGCCAGGCCGGCGCAACGCGCCACGGCATCACCCGTGCGCTGATCGACTACGACGCAAGCCTCAAGCCGGTGCTGAGCCAGGCCGGCTACGTCACGCGCGATGCACGTGAAGTCGAGCGCAAGAAGGTCGGTCTGCACTCTGCACGCCGCCGCAAGCAGTTCAGCAAGCGCTGATCCTGTTCATTGCGAACAAAAGCCGCCTCCGGGCGGCTTTTTCATTGCCGCGGCCTTGGCGGATGTGTGTTCGACCCCACTTGCGTTGGGTGCTCGCTGCCATCCGCCAGCCAGGAATGCGGCATTGCAGTAGCATTGGTTCATTGGCCGCATGTACGGCCCCCAAGGAGTTATCCCCCATGAGCGCTGTTGCCGAAAACATCCAGACCCAGATGCCCGAACCGATCGTCTTCACCGACAGCGCGGCTGCCAAGGTGGCCGACCTGATCGCCGAAGAGGGCAATCCCGACCTCAAGCTGCGCGTGTTCGTGCAGGGCGGCGGGTGCTCGGGCTTCCAGTATGGTTTCACCTTCGATGAAATCACCAACGAAGACGACACCACCATGACCAAGAACGGCGTGTCGCTGCTGATCGATGCCATGAGCTATCAGTACCTGGTCGGCGCCGAGATCGACTACAAGGAAGACCTGCAGGGCGCCCAGTTCGTGATCAAGAACCCGAACGCCACCAGCACCTGCGGCTGCGGATCGAGCTTCTCGGCCTGATGCCGGGCTGATGCTGCCCCCGCCAGCCTTCGTTCCTTGAAAAAAGCCGCCTTCGGGCGGCTTTTTGCTGCCTGCCGCTTTTCCCTCCCCCTCGCTGCCCCATGACATCCGCCGCCACGGCCATCGATCCTGCCCGCAAGAGCCTGCTCTGGCTCGTGGCGATCGGCTTCTTCATGCAGACGCTCGACGCCACCATCATCAACACCGCGCTGCCCGCCATGGCCGCGAGCCTTGGCGAAAGCCCGCTGCGCATGCAGTCGGTAGTGGTGGCCTACGCGCTGACCATGGCAATGCTGATTCCGGCCTCGGGCTGGATCGCCGACCGGTTCGGCACGCGGCGCGTGTTCTTCTCGGCCATCGTGCTGTTCGTCGTCGGCTCCGTCCTGTGCGCCTTGTCGGTGGGCGTGGGGCAGCTGGTGGCTGCGCGGGTGGTGCAGGGCCTGGGCGGCGCCTTGCTGCTGCCGGTAGGGCGGCTGACGCTGCTGCGCACGGTGCCGCGCGGGGAGTTCCTGCAGGCGATGAGCTTCGTTGCCATTCCGGGGCTGATCGGGCCGCTGCTCGGGCCCACGCTGGGCGGCTGGCTGGTGCAGTACGCCTCCTGGCACTGGATCTTCCYGATCAACGTGCCTGTGGGGTTGGCGGGCTGCCTGGCAACGCTGCGCTTCATGCCCGACCTGCGCGGGGCCATCCAGCGGCGCTTCGATGGCGCGGGCTATGCGATGCTGGCCTTCGGCATGGTTGCGATCTCGCTGGCGCTCGACGGTGTCTCGGGCGCGGGGCTGCGCCAGGTCAGCGTGCTGCTGTTGCTGGTGTTCGGCTTTGCGAGCGTGGTGGCCTATTGGCTGCATGCCGCGCGCCGGCCCGAGCCGCTGTTCTCGCCCTCGCTGTTCGGCGTGCCCACGCTCAGCATCGGCTTGCTCGGCAACCTGTTCTCGCGGCTCGGCAGCAGCTGCATGCCGTTCATGGTGCCCCTGCTGCTGCAGGTGTCGCTGGGCTATTCGCCGCTTCGGGCGGGGCTCATGATGCTGCCGATCGCGCTGGCCGGCATGGCCATGAAGCGTTTCGCGACCCCGCTGATCACGCGCCACGGCTACCGCAAGGTGCTGGTGGCCAACACCGTGCTGGTGGGCCTGGCGATGGGCAGCTTCGGCCTGACCGGGCCGGACCAGCCGGCCGCGCTGCACATCCTGCAGTTGCTGGCCTTCGGCGCCGTCAACTCGCTTCAGTTCACGGCCATGAACACCATCACGCTGAAGGACCTGGACGGCAGCATGGCCAGCAGCGGCAACAGCCTGCTCTCGATGGTCCAGATGCTTGCAATGAGCCTTGGCGTGGCGGCCGCGAGCGCAGTGCTGGCCGGCTACAACGGTGTTTTTGGCCTCGAAACGGCAAAGCAGACGCTCGATGCCTTTCAGGCCACTTTTGCCACCATGGGGCTCGTCACGATCGCTTCTGCGCTGATCTTCTGGCATTTGCCAGCAGAAGTGCGCGCCGCCCATCCCGCCCAGCCCGAAGTTTCAGGCCAGGGGTGAGGGCAACTCCGCCCGGTCAGGCCGGATAGATCGCCCCGAGCACGCGCCCGCCTCTTGCGCCTGTCACGCTGGCCAGGTTGCCGGCTTCGCGCCGCAGGGTGCTGCGGGCCAGCCAGGCAAAGGCCGCGGCCTCGACCTGCAGCGGAGGCAGGCCGTGGGCCGTGGAGGCGGCCACTTCCACGCCGGGCAAGTGCGCGCGCAGGCGCTCGATCAGATGGTCGTTCAGCGCTCCGCCGCCGCAGACGATCAGCAGCTTGCTATCGCTTCCATAGCGGAGGACGTCGGCTGCACATACGCTGGCGGTGAATTCAGTCAGGGTGGCCTGCACGTCGGCGGGCGCCGCGCCGATGGCCGGGGCCAGGCAGGCGGAAAGCCATGCGGGATTGAACAGGTCGCGCCCGGTGCTCTTGGGAGGCGCCTTCGCAAAATACGGATCGGCCTGCAGCCGTGCGAGCAGGCCGGGCAGTACCTGTCCGCTGGCGGCCCACCGGCCGCCGCGGTCGAAGGGCTGGCCGGTGTGAAGCTGGCTCCAGTGGTCCATCAGGGCATTGCCGGGGCCGCAGTCGAAGCCGAGCACCGCCGGCTCTCCCGGCGCATCGGCCGCGGGCAGCAGGCTCAGGTTGGAAATGCCGCCGATGTTCAGCACCGCCACGGGTTGGCCCGCGCGCGCGAACAGTGCGCGGTGGAAGGCCGGCACCAGCGGCGCGCCCTGTCCGCCGGCGGCCAAGTCGCGGCTGCGGAAGTCCGCCACCACGTCGATGCCGGTCAGCTCGGCCAGCAGCGAGGGGTTGTTGATTTGCAGGGTGTAGCCGACGCCGTCGAACTCGGTGGGCCGGTGGCGCACCGTCTGTCCGTGCGCGCCGAGGGCCGCCACCTGGCTGGCGGGAGTGCTGCTGTCCGCCAGCAGCTGGCTGGCGACGCCGGCATAGAGCCGGGCCAGGCCGTTGCCGGCCAGCGCGGCGCGATGGAGTTCGTTGTCGCCGGGGGTGTTGAGCGCCATCAGCTCGGCGCGCAAGGCGGCCGGAAAGGGCGCCGTGGCATAGGCCCGCACGGCGATGCGGCCATCCGCGAAATCGGCCAGCACGCCGTCGACCCCGTCGAGCGAGGTGCCGGACATCAGGCCGATGAACAGTTCGCCGGCCACGTCGATGGGAAGGCGAGCCGCGCGCCGGGGCTCAGTCCGCGCTGGCCTGGATGACCGAGAAGGCGGCCGCCAGCTCGGTGCGCGCGCCGACCGCAATGCGCTCGAAGGCCGGGCGCAGGGACGCCGTGATGGGCGCGCCGCCCTCCTGGGCGATGGAGGTCGGATCCTGGTATTCGCCGTTCACGCGGAATTCGAAGTGCAGGTGCGGGCCGGTGGCCCAGCCGGTGGAGCCCACGGCACCGATCGTCTGGCCCTGGGTGATGCTCTCGCCGGCCTTGACGTTGATGCGGCTCAGGTGGGCGTAGGCCGTCTGCTGGTTGTTGCGGTGCTTAATGATGACGATGTTGCCGTAGCCGCTTTGCGTGCCGGCGAAATCGACCGTGCCGTCGCCGACGCTGCGCACCGCGGTGCCCGTGGGGGCTGCGAAGTCGATGCCGTTGTGCTGGCGCCAGCTGTTGAGGATCGGGTGCATGCGCATTGCGAAGCCGCTCGACACGCGCGAGAACTCGACCGGCGAGCTCAGGTAGGCCTTGCGCAGGCTATCGCCGTTCGGGCGGTAATAGCTGCCCTTTTGGCCCTGGGGCTGGAACCACACGGCCTGGTGCACCTTGCCGCCGCTCTCGAACTCGGCCGAGAGCACGCGGCCGCTGCGCAGCGCCTGGCCGTCGGCCTCGAAGGTTTCGTAGACCACGGCGAAGCGGTCGCCCTTGCGCAGCGCGCGCACGTCGACGTCGCCCGCGAAGATGTCGGCCAGCTGGCTGGCGACCGCGTCGGGCACGCGGGAGTCGTCGGTGGCGGCGAACAGCGAGGTGCGGATGACGCCGCTGGCCAGGCGCGTGCCCGGCGTCAGCGTGTCGCGCTCGGTGAGCGCCACGAAGCCGACCGGCGTGCGCTCGATGACGAAGCGCTTGAAACCGCCGTCGCCGTCGGGAATCCAGCGGGCACTCAGCTTCTTGAGCTGGTTTTCCTGCGTGGCTTCGGCCGTGACGGTGCGCCCGGCGCGGGCGAACAGGGCATTGCGGGCCTCGCTGCTGCCGCGCACGAAGGCGGTGGCGGCCGGGTCGGAGATGCCCAGGCGCTTCAGCAGGGCCTCGGCCGTGTCGCTGGAGCGCGTGATGTCGGTGCGAAACAGCGTGAAGCTGAAGTTTTCCAGCGATTCGCTCTGTTCGGCGAAGGACAGCGGAGCGGTCGCTTCGAGGACCTGCTGCACCGGGAGGTCGGCGGCGTCGGGGCCCAGGGAGGCCACCGCCAGGGTTCCGGCGCTCAGCAAGGCAGCCGCGATGACTGCGGTGATCTGCTTGGGATAGGTCCGGAATGTATAGGCCACGCGAGAAGCCAAAAGCTCCTCGGCGGCGAGAATGCCGTTGATCAAACTATGAATTCCAGCTCAGGTTCTGCAAATCCGCGCTGCAAAGCCCAGGTCGGACGGGGCGGCAGGGCGGTGCGGAAAAAGCGCCGCTTAGAATTCGGCGCTAGAAAAGTCGGGCTGAGTATAGCTTCGGCAACCTGAAAATCAGCTAAAAAAGCCTATGAATGCCGAATCTGTTACATCCACAAGCCTCTCGGATGGTGTAAGACGAGCGCTCGAAATATCGCTCAGGGGCACCGACGAACTGCTGCCGCAGGATGAATGGGTGCGCAAGCTGCAGCGCTCGGAAGCCAGCGGGACGCCGCTGCGCATCAAATTGGGGCTCGACCCGACCGCCCCGGACATCCACATCGGCCACACGGTGGTGCTCAACAAGATGCGKCAGYTSCAGGAYCTSGGSCACCRGGTCATYTTCCTGATCGGCGACTTCACGACCACCATTGGCGATCCCTCGGGCCGCAACAGCACCCGCCCGCCGCTGACCCGCGAGCAGATCGAGGCCAACGCCCAGACCTACTACCGGCAGGCCAGCCTGGTGCTGGACCCCGAAAAGACCGAGATCCGCTACAACTCCGAGTGGAGCGACCCGCTGGGTGCCCGCGGCATGATCCAGCTGGCCGCCAAGTACACGGTGGCGCGGATGATGGAGCGCGACGACTTCAACAAGCGCTTCAAGGCCGGCCAGTCGATCTCGGTGCACGAATTCCTCTACCCGCTGATGCAGGGCTACGACTCGGTGGCCCTGAAGAGCGACCTCGAGCTGGGCGGCACCGACCAGAAGTTCAACCTGCTCGTCGGCCGGCATCTCCAGCAGGAATACGGCCAGGAACCGCAGTGCATACTCACTATGCCGTTGCTGGAAGGGCTCGATGGCGTCGAGAAGATGTCCAAGAGCAAGAACAACTACATCGGCATCAGCGAAGACGCCAACACCATGTTCGCCAAGGTGCTGTCGATCTCCGACGAGCTGATGTGGCGCTGGTACACGCTGCTGAGCTTCCAGTCGCTCGCGCAGATCGAGGCGCTCAAGGCCGAGATCGCGGCCGGCCGCAATCCCAAGGATGCGAAGGTGGCGCTGGCCAAGGAAATCACCGCGCGCTTCCACAGCGCGGCCGCCGCCGAGACCGCGGAACAGGATTTCATCAACCGCAGCAAGGGCGGCGTGCCCGACGACATTCCCGAGCTGTCGCTGGGCGGGGCCCCGCTGGGCATTGCGCAGCTGCTCAAGCAGGCCGGGCTCGCGCCTTCGGCCTCCGAAGGCAACCGGCTGATCGACGGCGGCGGCGTGCGCGTCGACTCCGTGGTGATCAGCGACAAGGCGCTCAAGCTGCCCGCCGGCCGCTACGTGGTGCAGGTCGGCAAGCGCAAGTTCGCGCGCGTGACCCTCGGCTGAGGGGCCGCCGGCCGGCGCACCGCGCGCCTGGCTGTCAGCGGACTTCGATCGTGACGCGCCGGTTGCGCGGCTCGTCCACCTCGTCGGCGGTGGGTACCGCGAGTTCGCGCTCGCCGCGGCCCACGGCCTCGATGCGCTTGGCCGGGAACTGCCGTTCCACGAAAAGCTGCACCACTTCCTGCGCGCGCCGCTGCGAGAGCATGTCGTTCTGCTCGAGCGCGCCCTTGGTGTCGGTGTGCCCGGTCACCACGATGTCGCTGCCGCTGCGGCTTTGCGCGGCCATCAGCGCTTCGTTCATGACCTGCTGCGACGCAGGCGTGAGCGTGGTGCCGCCCACTTCGAAGTACACCGTGTAGCGCTGCGGCGCGGGCGGCCGCATGTCGAACAGGATCTTGTGGTCCGCCTGCACCTTGGCCGGGTCGGCCTGGTCGACCACCGGTGCGCCGGAGGCGCCTACCGCAGCGGTTGCGCGCTGATAGGGCTTGGAAAGAACTTCCTCGCCGTCCTTTGCGCGCACGATCACGGCAGAAGGCTTGTCGTCCGCCTGGGGCAGCAGCACCACGCGGGTGCCCGGCGTCGAACATGCGGCCAGCAGCGCAGTGGCCAGCGTGGCAGCAAGAAGAAAGGCCCGGTCCGTCGTCGTCTTCCTCATGGCTGGCCGTCGCTCTGCACGATGAAGTCGGTTCCGCGAATGCCGATGGTGGCGGTCTGCGTCTCCACCCGTATCGCGTCGGGGTTGGTCTTGCCGATCAGCCCGGTGATCATGCGCATCGAGCCGCGCAGCAGCGAGACCAGCACGCCGCCTTCGTGCGTGGTGGCGTTGAAATGGAATTCCTTCAGGTCCAGCCGCGACGAAGGCCCGACCACCAGCGTGGTGTCGTCGCGCAGGACCACGGAGGCGGAAGAATCGGGGCCGGTCACGATGCGGTCCACGGCGGCCAGCGCATCGCCCGCATTGGCCGCGCGGGGCGTGCCGGCGGTACTGAGCAGCTGCACGTTGCCCCGCACCGATTTCACAAACCCTGCCTGTGGTTCTGCAGTGGGCATGGAGCCTGCAGGACGCGCAGGCGCAGGCGCCTGCGCCTGAGC
>NZ_JBFTPJ010000114.1:0-10124 GCF_056398445.1 Variovorax sp. 01T439_2 | reverse complement strand
GGCCGGCATCGAGCCCCTGTTCGAGCGCCGTGTTCAGGCGGGCGATGTCGCCCGCCGCTGCGAACGCCGCAATCGGGATGATGGATTGCTGGCGCAGCGAAAGCGTTTCGGATGCGGTGCGTGTGGTGTTCATGTTCGTGGACTCCTGGGGCGTGCTACCGGCATGGCACGGAGCGACGGCAAGGCACAGCGCCAAGGCCAGCGCCCGCCTTGCTGCCATGCCTAGCGCTGGTTGTATTGCTCATCGCTGACCTTCTCCATCCATTCGACGTTCTTGCCGTCCACGGTGCCGGTGACGGCCAGGTGGACCAGTGCCGTGAACGGAGCGGCGCCGTGCCAGTGCTTGACGCCCGGAGGGCACCAGACGACGTCGCCGGGGCGGATCTCCTGCACGGGTTGGCCCCACTCCTGGGTCAGGCCGAGGCCCGACTGCACCACCAGGCGCTGCCCGGCCGGGTGGGTGTGCCAGGCGGAGCGCGCGCCGGGCTCGAAGGTCACGAGGCCACCCGAGGCGTTGAGGGTTTCGGTGGCGGGCCAGAGCGGGTCGACGCGGACGCGGCCGGTGAAGTATTCGGCAGGGCCGGCTGCCGAAGGTTGGCTGCCGGCCCTCGCGATCTGCTGGGCCGCCCCCGGTGCCGGGGCGGGTTCGGCGCCTGCGCCGATGGAGTTCAGGGCCGGCTTATGTGAATGCAGCTCACCAATGGCAAAAGAAAACCTGAACGATCTCCAGGCCTTCGTGGTGGTTGCCCGCGAACGCAGCTTCACCCGTGCCGCCGCCCAGATGGGCGTGTCGCGCTCGGCGCTCAGCCATTCGATGCTGGCGCTGGAGGCGCGCCTGGGCGTGCGCCTCCTGACCCGCACCACGCGCAGCGTCTCCGTGACCGACGCAGGCGCCCGGCTCCTCCATACGCTGGCCCCACGGTTGCAGGACATCGAGCGGGAGCTCGAATCCCTTTGCGCAATGCGCGACAAGCCGGCCGGCACGGTCCGCATCACCACGCATGACCATGCGGTTGCCACGGTGCTGTGGCCCAGGCTCCTGCCGCTGCTCAAGCAGCATCCGGACATCCAGGTGGAGTTCAGCGTCGACTACGGCTTCACCGATATCGCCGCCGAAAGGTTCGATGCCGGCGTGCGGGTGGGAAACCGCGTCGACAAGGACATGGTGGCGGTCCCGATCGCACCGGCGCTGAGGATGGCGGTGGCGGCTTCTCCGGACTACCTCGCGGGCAAGCCTGTGCCGGTGAAACCCGCGGACCTCACGGCGCACCGCTGCGTGAACCTGCGGCTGCCGACGCACGGCGGCCTGTACGCCTGGGATTTCGAGAAGGGAAGGAAGCAGGTCAGCGTGCGGGTGCAAGGCCAGACGGTGTTCAACAACACCTTCCTGATGCTGCGCGCGGCACTGGACGACATGGGCTTTGCCTATGTGCCCTTCGACATCATGGAACAGCACATCGAAGAGGGGCGGCTCGTTCCGGTCCTGCAGGACTGGTGGCCGGCCTTCCCGGGCTACCACCTCTACTACGCCCATCGCCGCCAGCTTTCCCCGGCGCTCGCCCTGGTCATCGAAGCCTTGAGGTACCGGGCGCCGCCGCCCAGGCGAACGGGGTGACCGCCCCGCCGGGGCTTGCTGTGTTCTTCAGCGCAGCGACGCGTGGATCAGCTTCTGCACCGCGAAGAGCGGCTTGAGCTGGTCTTCGCGGTAATAGTTGCCCATGAAAATGACATACACCAGTTCGAGCGCAGGAATGACGACCAGCCGCTGGCCTCCGAGTCCGATCGCCATGTAGGCTGGCGAGCCATCCTGGCGCTGGATCACATACCAGTGGTAGCCATACCGGAGGCCTTCGAAAGCGTCGGCGCGCGGCGTCAGTGACTCGGAAATCCAATCCTTCGGAACCAGTGCCTGGCCGTTCCACTCGCCGCGCTGGAGCAGCAGCTGGCCAACGCGAGCCAGATCCGGCGCGCGCATGCGCAGGCCCGATGCCGCGGCCGCCTCTCCATTGAAACCACGGGTCCACTCGACCTTCTCGATGCCCATGGGCGAGAACAGCCTGTCGCGCGCGTAGTCGAGCAGCGGCACGCCCGCGCCCTTGGCGATGAGATGGCCCAGCAGGGCCGTTGCGCCACCCGAGTAGCGCCACCGCTCGCCCGGGTTGGCGACGATGGGGCGTTCCAGCACATAGCGGTAGCGATCCTTGCTGCGCTCCATCGAAATTTCGCTGTTGCGCGGATCGCTGTAGGGCAGGTCCTCGTTCCATTCCAGGCCCATCGTCATCGCGAGGGCATGGGAGATTCGGATCGCACGCCTGCGCTCGTCGCGGGCCAGGTCAAGGTAGGCGGGAAAGGCGTCCAGCAGCGGCGCATCGAGCGCGGGAACCTTGYCTTCGGCGAGTGCGATGCCGTAGAGCAGGCCCACGATGCTCTTGCTGACGGAACGAAGGTCATGCAAGGTATCGACGTTGAATGCAACCGTGCCCAGCGGCGTACCCCAGCGTTCGTCCGGGCCTTCGAAGTAGCGCTCCATCTCGACCCGGCCCTTGCGCGCAATGAAGACGGCATGCAGATTCGCGAACTCGCCGCTTTGCACGCCCTGGTCAAGGCGTGCCGCAAGATCCGGCGCCATTGGGCTGGACTCCGGACTGCCTCTCGTCCATTGGAATGGGGTTGCCGCGAATCCCCGTCCCGTGCAGGCGAGTGCAGCTGCGGCGCCGGCCGTCACGAGCACGCTGCGACGCCGCGGGGCATGGGACTGCTGGTGGCTTGTCATAGGGGGCTCGATGGTCTTGGTCGGTAATTCATGGGCATCGCTCACCGGGACGAAGTACGCGGCCGAGTTTGGTACGCTGCGCCTGCCTGCAGGCCAATCCGAGCCATTTCGTCGCACGACCGGTGCTTGCCGACGCAAGCCTAACCCAAGGCGGAACGCAGTCCTCGATTCGGACGGCTGCCCCTGCATCCCCTACACATCGCAACCCAGGAGACTCCCTTGAAAAAGAACATCGGCATGATCGGCATCGGCATGATGGGCCACGGCATTGCCAGCAACATCGCCAGGCACGGCTACCCGCTGGCGGTGCTCGAGCACCCGGGCAACCAGCCGCTGGACGCGCTCAAGGCCGCCGGCGCGCGCAGCTTCACGCGCGCGGCCGAGCTGGCCGCGCAGTCCGACATCGTCATCCTCGTGCTCACGGGCTCGCCCCAGGTCGAGGCCGTGCTCACGGGTGAGGGYGGCGTGCTGCAGGGCCTGCGCCCGGGCAGCATCGTGATCGACTGCTCCACCGCGATTCCCGCTTCCACGCTGCGCATGGCCCAGGCCGTGCAGGCCGCGGGCAGCCGCTTCCTGGACACGCCGATGACGCGCACGCCGAAGGAAGCGGCCGAAGGCCGGCTCAACCTGCTGGTGGGCGGCGATGCGGCCCTGCTCGAGGAATGCCGCCCGCTGCTGTCGTGCTTTGCCGAGAACATCCTGCACGCGGGCCCGGTGGGCGCAGGCCATGGCATGAAGCTGCTGCACAACTTCGTCTCGCTGGGCACGGTGGCGCTGATCRCCGAGGCGGCGGCCTGCGCCGGCCAGCACGGCGTGGCGCCCGAGATGTTCGTGGAGATCCTGGCCAAGGGCGGCGGCGGCGGCGTGGCGCTGGAGCGGCTGCGGCCCTACCTCACGGCCAAGGACACGTCGAGCCTGCGCTTCTCGATCGCCAATGCGAGCAAGGACCTCGGCTACTACAACACCATGGCGGGCGATGCCGGTGCGCACCGCGACATTGCGGCGGCGGTGCTGCAGACCCTGCAGCATGCGCAGGGCCTGGCGCCCGAAGCCCTGGTGCCCGAGCTGGCGGACCTGCTGGCCCGGCGCTGAGCGCCAGCGGCCGTCCGCATTTCACTGGCCGCGGCTTCCCGCCTTTGCGCGGAAGTCGGGCGAGCGGGCGACCACCGCGCGGATCTCCTGCATCAGCGCGCGCGCGCCGGGCGAGGGGAACGCGCCAAGGCGCTGGGTGAGGCCGATCTCGCGCCGCGTCTCGTCGAGCGGAAAGTCCAGCACCACCAGGCTGGCATTGCGGATCTCGTGGCGCAGCTGGTGGGCCGAGATCGCGGTCAGCATGTCGCTTTCGAGCAGCAGGCCGCGCAGCACGGCAAGGTCGCCGGTCTCCACCGCGGGAACTGGCGGCGCTTCGCGCGCGGCCGAGAAAAAGCGCTCGAGCAGCTCGCGCGAAGGCGTGCCCTGCCGCGAGAGTGCCCAGGTCGCCTGACGCAGCGCATCGAAGTCGACACGCGCGGCGCGCGCCAGCGGATGGCCGGCGCGCGCGATCACCGAGATGCGGTCTTCGAACAGCGCCTCCTGCTGCAGGTCGCGCGCGTCGGCGCTGCTGCGCAGCGCGCCGAGGATGAAGTCGATGTCGCCGCTGCGCAGCGACGCCGCCAGCGCGTCGTAGGGGCTCTCGACCGTGGCGACGTGCAGCCCCGGATGGCGCGCCAGCAGCGAGGCGATCGCTTGCGGCAGTATCTGCGTGCGGCCGAGCGGCAGCGCCCCCACGTTCACGCTGCCCTGCAGCATGCCTTCGCTGGCCGCGATGTCGGGGCCGATGTGGCGCAGCTCCGCGAGCACGCGCTTGAAATGGAAGGCCACGATCTCGCCGGCCGGCGTGGGCACCAGGCCRCGCGTCCGGCGCTCGAGCAGCGCCACGCCGAGCCCGCCTTCGAGGTCCTTCAGCGCGCTGCTGATCGCCGGCTGCGTGATGCCGAACTCGCGCGCGACGGCCGGCATGTTGCGCTTCTCCACCAGGCTCGCGATCACCGCCAAGCGCCGGCCGTTGAGGATCGATGCAAAGAGCGAATGCACGTCGGCCGATGCGCCGATGCCGCCGCGCGCGACGAGCTGGGCGCGCGCGTCCTCGAACGCGCGCTCGATGCGGCGTGCGCGCAGCAGCACCAGGTCGCCGTAGGAGTTCAGCGCCATGCCGCGCGGGCCGCGGTCGAACAGCGGCCGGCCGAGCGCCCTTTCGAGCTCGGAGATGGAGCGCGTCACGCCCGAGGCGACGCGGAACAGCTGCTCGTCCGCGGCCCGGGCGATGCTGCCGGCCGCCGCCACGGCCGTGAACGCGCGCAGGTGCCGCAGGTTGAGGCCCAGCGCATGGGTGTGCGTGCGGTCGATCACTTTGTCTTGCAGCTGGCGTCGGCCCGTCATTCCAGAGGTGCCTGGGCAGGAGCCCTGGCCGATAAGAAAGTCTGATGGTAGGGCAAGCCGAACTCACGCCACGCGGCGGCGTCCGGAACCACACTTGACGCAAGGGCCGGCGCACGCGCCGCGCATGCCCGCAAGACACCACCAGCCATTCACGGAACCGCCCATGATCATCGACTGCCACGGCCACTACACCACGGCGCCCAAGGCGCTCGAGAACTGGCGCAGCCAGCAGATCGCCGGATTGAAAGACCCCGCGCTGAAGCCCCGCGCCGCCGACCTGAAGATCAGCGACGACGAACTGCGCGAATCGATCGAGGGCAACCAGCTGCGCCTCATGAAGGAGCGCGGCAGCGACCTGACGATCTTCAGCCCGCGCGCGAGCTTCATGGCCCACCACATCGGCGATTTCGAGACCTCGTCGACCTGGGCTGCCATCTGCAACGAGCTGTGCTTTCGCGTGAGCGAGCTGTTCCCCGATCACTTCATCGGCGCGGCCATGCTGCCGCAGTCGCCGGGCGTGGACCCGCGCAGCTGCATTGCGGAGCTGGAGCGCTGCGTGCGCGAGTACGGCTTCGTGGCCATCAACCTCAACCCCGATCCCTCGGGCGGGCACTGGACCTCGCCGCCGCTGTCGGACCGCCACTGGTACCCGCTCTACGAGAAGATGGTCGAGCACGACATTCCGGCCATGGTGCATGTGAGCACGAGCTGCAACGCCTGCTTCCACACCACCGGCGCGCACTACCTGAATGCCGACACCACGGCCTTCATGCAATGCCTCACCTCGGACCTGTTCACCGACTTTCCGACCTTGCGCTTCGTGATCCCGCACGGCGGCGGCGCGGTGCCCTACCACTGGGGGCGCTTTCGCGGCCTGGCGCAAGAGATGAAGAAGCCGCTGCTCAAGGACCACCTGCTCAACAACATCTTCTTCGACACCTGCGTGTACCACCAGCCGGGCATCGACCTGCTGACGCGCGTGATCCCGGTCGACAACATCCTGTTCGCGAGCGAGATGATCGGCGCGGTGCGCGGCATCGACCCCGAGACCGGCTTCTTCTACGACGACACGCGCCGCTACATCGACGCCACGCCCATGCTCGACGCTGAGGCGCGGCACAAGGTGTTCGAAGCCAACGCACGCCGCGTGTACCCGCGCCTGGACCGCGCACTCATCGCCAAGGGGCTCTGATCTCATGTCTTCTTTTTCTTCCAACACCCTCCAGCAGATCGGCGTGGTCCATCGCAAGGTGGCGCGCGCGGATGCCGCCGCGGTCGACAAGCTGTCGCGCTTCGGCGTCCCGACCGTGCACGAGGCGCTCGGCCGGCTCGGGCTGATGCAGCCGCGCATCCGTCCGATCCATCCCGATGCGCGCTTCTGCGGCCCGGCCGTCACGGTGCTGCTGCAGCCCGGTGACAACTGGATGCTGCATGTGGCGGCCGAGCAGATCCAGCCCGGCGACGTGGTGGTCGCGGCCTGCACCAGCGACAGCACCGACGGGTTCTTCGGCGACCTGCTTGCCACTTCGTTCAAGGCGCGCGGCTGCAAGGGCCTGGTGATCGACGGCGGCGTGCGCGACGTGCGCGACCTCAACGCGATGGGCTTTCCCGTGTTCAGCCGCGCCATCCATTCCAAGGGCACGATCAAGGCCACGCTCGGCTCGGTCAACGTGCCGGTGGTGTGCGCCGGCGCGCTCGTGCATCCGGGCGACGTGGTGGTGGCCGACATCGACGGCGTGGTGGTGGTGCCGGCCGCGCGTGCGCAGCAGGTGGCCGATGCGGCCGAAGCGCGCGAGGCCAACGAGACGGCCAAACGCGCGCGCTTCGCGGCCGGCGAACTCGGCCTGGACATGTACGCCATGCGCGAGCCGCTGGCCAAGGCTGGCCTGCGCTACATCGACTGACGGCGGCCAGACGACATGGCTCGCATCATCGGCACCGCGACCACCGGCATCACCCGCCGACAGGCCTGCATCTTTTCCGCCGGCAGCGCGCTCTGGCTTGCGAGCCGCAGCGCCGAGGCCGCCGAGGGCTATCCGGACCATCCGCCGCACCTGGTCGTGCCGTTCACGCCCGGCGGCTCCACCGACGTGCTGGCACGCGGCATCGGGCAGGAGCTCGGCCGCGCGTGGAACCAGGCCGTGGTGATCGACAACGTGCCCGGCGCGGGCGGCTCCGTCGGCGCGGAGAAGGTCGCGAAGGCGCCGGCCGACGGCTACACGCTGCTGATGGGGCACATCGGCACGCTGGCCATCAACCCGTCTCTCTACCGCAAGCTCGGCTACCACCCGCTGCGCAGCTTCGCGCCCGTGGCATGGGTCGCGCGCGTGCCGAACGTGCTCGTGGTCCATGCCTCGGTGCCGGCGCGCACGCTGGCCGAGCTGATTGCGCTGGCCAAGGCCAGGCCCGGGCAGCTGGCCTATGGCTCGGGCGGCAATGGCAGCGCGGCGCACATCGCGATGGAATACCTCAAGCTGCAGACCGGCGCCTCGCTGCTGCACATTCCCTACCGCGGCACCGCGCCGGCCGTGAACGACCTGCTGGCGGGCCAGCTGCAGGCGATCYTCACCGGCACGCCCGCGCTGCTGCCGCACATCAAGGCCGGCAAGCTGCGTGCGCTCGCGGTGTCGAGCCCGCGCCGCATCGCGTCGCTGCCCGAGGTGCCCACGGTGGCCGAGAGCGGCGTGCCCGGCACCCAGGATTTCGAGGCCGACCAGTGGTACGGCGTGGCCGCGCCGGCCGCAACGCCCGCGCCGATCGTCGCGATGATCAACCAGCAGATCAACCGCTCGCTCGACTCGGCGGAGGTCAGGGCGCGCCTGGCGGCCGAGGGCGCCGAGGCCACGCCCGCCACGCCGCAGGTCTTCGGCCAGCTGATCGCGAGCGAGATGGTGCGCTGGGAGCGCGTGATCAAGGCGGCCCGCATCACCGTCGATTGAACAGCAAGGAGACACACATGGGCATCACACTGGGCATCGTCGGCTTCGGCGAAGTGGGCGGCATCTTCGGCCGCGGCCTGCTGCACAAGGAAGGCATCGAGGCGGTCTGGGTCTGGGACCTGAAATTCGCCGACTCCGACGGCGGCGCGGCAGCACGCGCCGCCGCCGAAGCCGGCGGCCTGCGCGTCGCCTCGGGCATGCAGGCGCTGTGCGCCGCGGCCGATCTGCTGGTCTCGGCCGTGACCGCATCCAGCACCTTCGCGGTGGCCGAGGAGGCCGCGCGGCATGCGCGGGCGGGCATGCGTTTTCTCGATCTCAACTCGGCCTCGCCCGGCACCAAGCAACGGGCCGGCGCCTTGCTCGAAGCCGCCGGCGCCGGCTATGTGGAAGCCGGCGTGATGACCTCGGTGCCGCCCTACGGCATCCGCGTGCCCATGCTGCTGGGCGGCGCCCAGGCCGAGGCACTCGCGGCCACGCTGTGCGCATGGGGCATGGACGCGCGCGCCGTGAGCGAGCGGCTCGGCGTGGCGTCGGCCATCAAGATGAGCCGCAGCATCATGATCAAGGGCCTGGAGGCACTGGTCATCGAAAGCTACACCACGGCGCGGCGCTACGGCGTGGAGGCGCATGTGCTGCCCACGCTCGCCGAGACCTTTCCGCAGATCGACTGGGAGCGCCAGGGCGCCTACTTCTTCAGCCGCGTCGTGCAGCATGGCAAGCGGCGCGCCGAGGAAATGCGCGAAGCGGCGCAGACTGTTCGCGAGACCGGCTTCGAGCCTTTCATGGCGGCGGCCATTGCAGCCAAGCAGGACTGGGTCGCACAGCAGGCGCGCACCGGCCTCTTCGACGGACTGGACGCCAAGAGCCCGTGGCAAGACTACGCCGACCGCCTGATCGGCACAGGGCAGGGCGGCGGGAAATGACGGTGCCCGCGATCCGTGGCCTCTGCTCGATGGCGACCCGGGGCTTGCTGCAGGAGCTTGCGGCCGCCCATTCGCAGCGCAGCGGCGTGCCGGTCTCGTTCCTGGCGATCGGCGGCGTCGAGGCGGCGCGGCGCGTGTCCGCGGGAGAGCCCTTCGACGTGGTGGTGCTGGCGTCGGAGGCGATCGACACGCTTGTCGCGCAGGGCAGGCTCGATGGCGGCGGCAAGGTCGACCTGGTTCGTTCGGGCGTGGCCGTGGCGGTGCCTGCGGGCGCGGCGCACCCCGATATTTCTACCGAGGACGCGCTGCGCAGCGCAGTGCGCACCGCCTCCGGCATCGCGTATTCGACCGGGCCGAGCGGCGTTGCCTTGATGGCATTGTTCGAGCGCTGGGGCATCGCTGGCGAGATCCGCGCCCGCCTGGTGCAGGCGCCGCCCGGCGTGCCGGTCGGCGCGCTGCTCGCACGCGGCGATGCCGCGCTCGGGTTCCAGCAATGGAGCGAGCTGATCGGCGTCGAAGGCGTCGACCTGGTCGGCCCCTTGCCGCCGGAGGTCCAGATCACCACGGTCTTTTCCGCGGCGCCGGTGGTCGGCTGCGCGCAGCCGGATGCGGTGCGCGCGCTGCTCGAATTCATGCGTTCGGCAGACAGCGCCGAGGCCAAGCGCCGCCATGGCATGGCGCCGGCCTGAGGCAGGTTCGGCGCTGGTTCAGCCGCGCGCCTGGATCAGCTTCCAGCCATTGCCCGACGGATCGCGAAAGCCCGCGTCCACGGTGCCGTAGCGCTCCACCGGCTCCTGCGTGAATTCCACGCCCAGGCCGCGCATCCGCTCATAGGCAGCGCGGCAGTCGTCCACCCGCAGCACCAGCGGCGGCATCGCGCCCTTGGCGACGATGGCGCGCACCGCCTGCGCCGTGGCTGCATCGAGCACCGGCGGCCCGGGCCTGAACAGGCCGAGCTGGAACGACGGCTGCTCGGGGTGCTGCACCGTGAGCCAGCGGTAGTCGCCGTTTCCCACGTCCGTGTGGACGCGGAAGCCGAGCTTCTCGACATAGAACGCCAGCGCCTCGTCC
>NZ_JBFTPJ010000113.1:0-9459 GCF_056398445.1 Variovorax sp. 01T439_2 | reverse complement strand
GTACTGCACCAGGTACATCGCGTACGAGCGGCGCCCCACGAACAGCATGAAGCGCGACGAAAGAAGCCTGCGCAGCCAGCTGTCCGCCGCAACCAGCGAAGGCAGCCACAGGCCCACCAGCACCACGTACACGGCAATCAGCTGCGGCTCGCCGAAGCGCGCGCTGATCGTGAGCGACTTGCGGTGCACCAGGAACAGGGCGAGCGCGATCGCGATGGCGGCCGTCTGCGTCATGAGGCCGCGCATCCATGCGAAGGTCCGGCGCGTGTGCATCGCGATCGCCACCATCGAGCCCACCAGCATGCCAAGGTAGTGCCAGGGCGAGAATCCGGCCGGGTGGGCACCGGTCATCCAGACGGCAACCAGCAGCGCGAGGCTGCATGCAGCGGTCCCGAAGCGCGAGGCGGCGGTGGAACCGAACAGCGTGAACAGCGCCGGCCACACCAGGTAGTACTTCCACTCGACGCCCAGCGTCCAGGTCATCTGCAGCGGCGCGAAGCCGGCAAACTCGTTCAGCAGCGTGAGGTAGTAGGGCGTGGCCGCCTTCATCTGCTCCCAGGCCGCGCCCTGGGCGAGGTAGCTCAGCGCGAGCACCAGCAGGTAGACCAGAAAATAGAGCGGCAGGATCCGGGCCGCGCGCCGGATGTAGAAGGCCTTGAGCGACACCGTGCCGGTGGCATCGCGCTCGCGCAGCAGCAGCGTGGTGATCAGGAAGCCGGAGAGCACGAAGAAGGCATGCACGCCGAGCCAGCCCGAGAACTTGTCCCAGCGCGGACCGCCGAAGTGGAACCCGAAGACAAGAAAGACGGCCACCGCCCGCAGCCCATCGAGCGCTGCGAAATTGCGGGTCTCCAGGTAATCGCCGAGGCCGTGGATCGACCCTTGTTCGCGCATGTTGTGCGTTGCCTCTCCTTCGAATCGCGCGGATTCTGCCCGAGATAGCACTTTGGTGGTGCATCGGCAGGGCCGGACGGCCGCGGCTGTTGGTGCGGCGCCACGTTGCGCCGCCAAGGCTGCGAAAATCGCGGTTTTGAAGAGACGGACATGCCCCTGCACACCACCGCCCTCGTCCTGTTCTCCGGCGGCCAGGATTCGACCACCTGCCTTGCGGACGCGCTGTCCAAGTACCAGCGCGTCGAGACGCTGGGCTTCGACTATGGCCAGCGGCACCGCATCGAGCTCGACGTGCGCGGCACCATCCTTGCCAGGATGCGCGAGCGCTTCCCCGACTGGGCGCCGCGCCTGGGCGAGGACCACGTGCTCACGCTGGCCGCGCTGGCCCAGCTCGGCGGCTCCTCGCTCACCGAGGAGGTGGCCTTTGAAATGCAGGCCGACGGCCTGCCCAACACCTTCGTGCCGGGGCGCAACCTGCTGTTCCTCACGCTGGCCGGCGCGCTGGCCTACCGGCGCGGGCTGCAGGTGATCGTCACCGGCGTCTGCGAGACCGACTTCTCGGGCTACCCCGACTGCCGCGACGAYACCATGAAGGCCATGCAGCTCGCGCTCTCGCTCGGGCTGGAGCGCCGCCTGGTGATCGAGACGCCGCTGATGTGGATCGACAAGGCCGAGACCTGGCAGATGGCGCATCGCCTGGGCGGCGAGCCGCTGGTCGAGCTGATCGTGGAAGAAACCCACACCTGCTACCTCGGCGACCGCGAACATCGCCAGGCCTGGGGCTACGGCTGCGGCGAGTGCCCGGCCTGCGAGCTGCGCAAGAAGGGCTGGGAGCGCTACGCCTCGCGCCCCCAGCAGGTCTAGGTGGCCGCAGTCTCCAGCCGGTAGCGCGCGCCGCCCGCCGGTGCGCCTTCGGGCTGGGGCACCAGCGTCCAGCGCTGGTTGTGGAAGTCGCCGACCGCCGCGCGGTGCGCGATCGACACCATGGCGCCGCCCGCGGCCTTCACCCGGTCGGAGAGCCGCTTGTAGAGCACGCCCTCGGCCTCGGCATCGAGTGCGCTGGTGATCTCGTCGGCAAAGAGCCACGACGGCTTCTTCAGCAGCACACGCGCGATCGACAGCCGCTGCTGCTCGCCGCCCGAAAGCTTCTGGCTCCAGGCATCGCTGTCGTCGAGGCGGTCCACGAGGTTGGGCAGCAGCGCATCGGCCAGCGCCTGGCGCAGCTCGGCATCGCTGTAGTTCTCGGCCGGATTCGGATAGGTCAGCGCATTGCGCAGGGTGCCGTCCGGCACGTAGGGCCGCTGCGGCATGAACACCGCGCCCTCGGGCACCTTCACATGGCCGCGTGCGAACGGCCAGATGCCGGCAAAAGTGCGGAACAGGGTCGACTTGCCGCTGCCCGACGGCCCCTGCAGCAGCACGCTGTCGCCCGGCTGGACCGCGAGCGCCGCGCCGGCGAGCAGCGAGGTGCCGTTGGGCAGGGCCACCGTCAGGTCGCCGGTCTGCAGCGCGGGTGCGGTACCGTCGCGCTCGAGCGACTGGCTGCGCGCCGCATGTGCGCGCATCGCATCGTCGAAGCTGGTGAGGCGGTCGGTGGTTGCGCGCCAGACGGCCACGCGGTCGTAGTTGTCGACGAACCAGCTGAGCGAATCCTGCACCTTGCCGAAGGCCGACGAGATCTGCATCAGCTGGCCGAGCTGGATGGCGCCGCTGAAGAAGCGCGGCGCGGCCACCAGGAACGGGAAGATCACGGCCGCCTGCCCGAAGAACGAGGTGAAGGTGATCAGGTTCTTCTGCTGCTTGATCAGCACCAGGTAGTTGCGCAGCACGCTGCCAAAGCGCAGGTCGAGCTGGCCGTGCTCGACCTTCTCGCCCTTGTCCAGCGCAATGGCCTCGCTGTATTCGCGCACCCGCACCAGGTGGTGCCGGAAGTCGGCCTCGAAGCGCTGCTGCCGGAAGTTGGTGCCGATCAGCGGGCGGCCGATGAAGTGCGTGATGGCCGTGCCCACCACGCAATAGGCCACCGCCAGCCAGACCATCGCCCCCGCGATCTGGTAGCTGCTGCCGCCCATCGAGAACGCGAAGCTGCCCGACAGCCCCCAGAGAATGCCCACGAAGCTCACCAGCGTGACCACGGCGTTCAGGAGGCCCATCGACAGCGTCATCGTGTAGTCGGTGAACATCTGCATGTCCTCCTGGATCCGCTGGTCGGGGTTGTCGGGCGCCTGGCCTTCCTTGTTCGCGTAGCGCGCAAGCTCGAGGTGATAGAAGGTGCGGTCGGCCATCCAGCGCGACAGGTAGTCGCGCGTCATCCAGGTGCGCCAGCGCAGCTGCAGCAGCTGCGTCACATAGAACTTGAGCACCTGCACCGCGATGTTGAAGAAGGCGATCCAGCCGAAGACGCCCACCTCGCGCCAGAAGACCGCCGAGTCCTTGTTCTGCAGCCCGTCGTAGAAGCGCCCGTACCACTGGTTGCCCAGCACCGCCACGTACACGTAGAACAGGTTCAGCGCGACGATGCCCAGCAGCATCGCGCGGGCGCGCCATTTTTCCTCGGAACGGAAGTAGGGCGCCGCAAGCGTGAAGACGCGCTTCACTACCTGGGCGAACGTGGCGGCGCGCGCCGTGACGGATAAAGACATGCAGGTTTCCTCGCTGGGCGCGGGTGCGCCGGACTTCGTGAAGAAACGATGGTAGTCAAATGTTCCTTAAGCGGGACTGAACCGGCCCGGCGCCCCGCAAAGTGCTCAGTGCAGCATGACCCGCGCCGCTGCTTCCAGGAAGTGCTTGAGCGGCGGCGTCTCGCGTCCCTGCACCTTCGCTTCCTCGTCCCACAGCCGCAGCCGCACCGCATCGCCGGCCCAGCGCTGCTCGGCGAAGCGCTGCGCCGCGGCCTCGTCCATCACGCCTCCCTGCAGCGCGAGACTGCGCACCGAATCCGCCGAGAGCCGCGAGAAGTAGCCGGGCCGTGTCGCGCAAAGGTAGCGCTTGGCGTCCACGTGCAGCCGGATCGGCTCGCGCACCTCGGCGCCGAAGACGCCGCGCAGGAGCGGCATGGCGATGTACTGGTGGCGGTCGTCGATGCCCAGCTCGGTGGGCGAGCGCGGCAGCGTCTGGTGCTCGGCGATCAGCAGGTGGCCGAGATCGTGCAGCAGCGAGGCCGTGACCAGTGCATCGCCCGCGCCGGCCTGCTCTGCCAGCCATGCGCACTGCAGCGCATGCTCGAGCTGCGACACCGGCTCGCCCGCATACGCAACCCCGCCGCGCTCGGCGAACAGGCGGGCGATTTCGGCGAGGTCGAGTGTCATGGACCCGGCAGCTTCGCGCACCGCAATGACACCCGCATGACGAATCCCATGAGGCGCCATGCAGCCGCGCGGCACGGTCGGCGCGGCGTCCGACTTGACTTGCCAGGCCGCGGGCATAGCATCCGCCGCATGAGAAGCACAGTCCTTGTTCTTCTGCTCTGCATCGGCCTGGTGGCGGCCGGCTGCAACGACAAGCCCAAGCCTGGCGTGCCGGTGCCGAAGGCTTCGGCCGATGTCGTGATGCCGGTCCCGTTCGCGGGCTGATTCGCCCCTCTCGGGCGCGCGGGCGGCCATGCGCCGCCGGGCATTGCGCGCGCTTGCCTTCGCATGTCCGCGCCCGGCGGTATCCTCGGCGCGGAGCAAAAAACAATGAAGACATTCGAGACAAGCGCCCACGAGGCGGATTCGCGCTACGCCATGCTGCGGCTCGGCCTCACGCTGCTGGTCATGACGGTCGGCAGCAGTGGCATGTACGTGGTCTCGGTGATGCTGCCGGCCGTGCAGGCCGAGTTCGGCATCGCGCGCGCCGATGCCTCGCTGCCCTACACGCTGCTGATGCTCGGCTTCGGCGTGGGCGGCGTGCTGATGGGGCGGCTGGCCGATCGCTTCGGCGTGATGTGGCCCCTGCTGATCGGCGCGCTGAGCCTCGGCGTGGGTTATGTCGCGTGCGGCATGGCCGATGGCATCGTGTCTTTCACCCTCGCGCAGGCGGTGCTGGTCGGCCTGCTCGGCAGCGCCGCGGCCTTTGCGCCGCTGGTGGCGGACACCTCGCTCTGGTTCGTCAAGCGGCGCGGCATCGCGGTGGCGGTGTGCGCGAGCGGCAACTACGTGGCAGGCGCCATCGGGCCGCCGATTGCGGAGCACTTCATCGAGACGGTGGGCTGGCGCCAGACCTACATCGGCATGGGCCTCTTTTGCGGCCTGGCAATGGCGGCGCTCGCGCTCTTCTTTCGCGCGCGGCCGCCGGCAGTGGCCGCGGCGCCGGCCAGCCATGCGGGCCATGCCGGGCGGCGGCGCGACATGACGCGGCCCTTCGGCTTCAGCATGGGCACCGCACAGGGCCTGCTGTGCGTGGCGGGCGTGGCCTGCTGCGTGGCCATGGCGATGCCGCAGGTGCACATCGTGGCCTACTGCGGCGACCTCGGCTACGGCCCGGCGCAGGGCGCGCAGATGCTGTCGCTGATGCTGGGCTTCGGCGTGGTGAGCCGGCTGGTGTCGGGCGCGATCTGCGACCGCATCGGCGGGCTGCGCACGCTGCTGCTCGGCGGCGCGCTGCAGGGCGTGGCGCTGCTGCTGTTCCTGCCGTTCGACGGGCTGGTGTCGCTCTATGTGATCTCGGCGCTGTTCGGGCTGTTCCAGGGCGGCATCGTGCCGTCCTACGCGATCATCGTGCGCGAGCATTTCCCGCCCGAGGAAGCCGGCGCGCGCGTGGGCACGGTGCTGATGTTCACGCTGTTCGGCATGGCGTTGGGCGGCTGGATGTCGGGCAAGGTGTTCGACCTGACCGGCAGCTACCACGCGGCGTTCCTCAACGGCATCGGCTGGAACCTGCTGAACGTCAGCATCGCGGCGATGCTGCTGTTCAGGGTCCGGCATCTGCGGCTTCGCACCGCCGCGGCGTAGCTCTCTCGCGCCGTCAGAGATCGGCCAGGCCCATTGCCGGATCGCTCACCGAATGCCGGCCGGTCTCGACGCGGCCGGCAAAGCGCCGCACGAAGCTGGTGTCGGCATCGCATCGCACGGCAAAGTCGTACCACGCGCCGCTCGCTGCCAGGTCCCAGTGCAGCTCGGCCTTGGCGCCGCCTTCCACCGTCGCGGTCCACGGACCGTCGTTGCGGTAGGCCTTGGCACGCACGGTGAACTTGCAGGCGCTCTTGCCGTCGTTGCGCATCTCCAGGTACACGTTGCCGTTGGCGATGTCGTAGCACACGCGCACTTCGGGCACGGCCGCATCGCCGGCGCGAAGCGCGTTCAGGTCGCCCTTGAAGTGGCGGTGAAAGCCGTTGGGCCCGAGCACCCACAGGTCGTAGAAGCCGCTGTCGTCGCGCATCGCGTTCCACGTGTCGTCGAGCGTCTTGCCGGGCTCGACCATGTAGCGGCGCGGCAGGCGGTCGAGGTTGAGCTTGTCGTAGACGTGGAACACGGCGCTGGCGGTGCCGGTGTTCGCGAACAGCAGCTGGATCTTTCCGCCGATGGCATCGGCACGGGCGCTCGTGTGCAGCTCGTAGGGCAGCGCGCGCGAGGGCCGCGTGCCGGTGGCCTGGCGCGGCAGCAGCGGGTCGAGCGGCAGTGCCACTTGCGCCAGGGCCTGCTGGTCGGCACGCAGCTTGTCGGCGTCCGCTTTGGTCGTGCGCCCCGCCAGCGCGGGCAGCGCTTCCGTGTTGGGCGTGGCGAAGTTGAAGGCACTCGTGAGGTCGCCGCACACCGCGCGGCGGAAATCGCTGATGTTGGTTTCCTTCACGCCAAAGCGCGTCTCGATGAAGCGCAGCACCGAGGTGTGGTCGAAGGCCTGCGAGTTGACCCAGCCGCCGCGGCTCCAGGGCGACACCACATACATCGGCACGCGCACGCCGGGGCCGTAGACGCGGCCGTCGGGCGGCGGCTGGTCGGTGGTGCCGGGCGGATTCGGATGGTTGAAGTATTCGGGCGCGAGCGCTTGCACTGGCAGCGTGGTCTTGCCTGCGGGCGTGCCGCCGGCGTCGATCGAAGGCGCGGCCGGCGAAGGAACGTGGTCGAAGTAGCCGTCGTTCTCGTCGAAGTTGATGAACAGCACGGTCTTGCTCCACACCTCGGGCACGGCAGTGAGCGCATCGAGCGTTTCCTGGATGTACCAGGCGCCCTGCACCGGGCTCGACGGGCCGGGGTGCTCCGAATAGGTCGCGGGCGCGACGATCCACGACACCTGGGGCAGCTTGCCGTTCCTGATGTCCTGGCGGAACTGCTCGAGAAAGCCGCCGTCGGGCATGGTGTTGGCAATGCCCTTGTAGAGCGGATTGCCGGCGTCGTCGCTGGCCGGGTCGTAGGCGGGCGAGGCCACGTCGTTGCTCACGGGCTTGCCCGAGGCCTCGTTGGCGAGCCGGTACTGCTTGAAGCCGGCCAGCGAGTTGTCGCCGAAATTCTCGGGCATGTTCTGGTAGACGATCCAGCTGACCTTGGCTTCCTGCAGCCGCTCGGGGTAGGTCTTCCAGCTGTAGCCGTTGGCCGAGCTGTCGATCGAATCCCACTCGTTGTTGACCGTGGCCACGTTCGCGCCGGTGGGGCCGTTGGTGCCGGTCCAGAGGAACATGCGGTTCGAATTGGTGCCGGTGTGCATGCTGCAGTGGTAGGCATCGCAGAGCGTGAAGGCGTTGGCCAGCGCGAACTGGAAGGGCAGTTCCGCCTCTTCGAGATAGCCCATCGACTGCGTGAAAGGCGCCGTCTTCGTTTTCTTGTAGCGCACCCATTCGTACATGCGCCCGCCCGCCCACGCAGCCTGGCCGTCGCTCCAGCTGTGCGGCGTGCCGGCCACGCGCTGCGCGTTGCCCTTGGAGCCGTCCAGGTGGTAGGGCAGCACTTCCTTGCCGGTGTCGTCGAGCTGCTGCCAGACGCTGCGGCCCTGCGGCAGCGGAATGGTGAAGCGGTCGCCGAAGCCGCGCACGCCCATGAGCGTGCCGAAGTAGTGGTCGAACGAGCGGTTCTCCTGCATCAGGATGACGATGTGCTCCACGTCCTTGATGGTGCCGGTCTTGTTGTTGGCGGGAATGGCGAGCGCGCGGCGGATGCTCGGCGGAAAGGCCGAGAGCGCGAGCGCGGCGGCGCCGGTGGTGGCGGTGGCTGTGAGGAAGCTGCGGCGTGAGGTCATGGTGTTGTTCTGATGTGGGATGTTGTTCAGGGCGCGCAGCGCATCTCGGGCTTTGTGCCGGTGTCGGGCGGCGGTGTGGTGGGCGTGGTCGGTGCCGGCGTGCCCACGCCAGGCAGGCCGCCGAAGAAGCCGCTACCGCCGTTGCTGCCGCCGCCGCAGGCGGAAAGGACGCAGGCCAGGAGCAGCGCGGGAACGAGCCGCGCAGGCAGGGATGAAAGTCGCATGGGTGGATTCCTTGGGAGTCGTCGTTGCGTGGGCGCCCGGAAGAGCGCTGAAGAAAGGCCGCGCGGGCTCGAAGGCGCAACGCCGAAAAGGCATCGCGAAGCACCGCGCAGAGGCAGGCCGCAAGACTAGGGAGATCGCGTTACATCGCCATGAACGGGCGATGACAAGGCTGCGGCGCAGGGCGCGCCGCGCAAGCGCTCAGCGCTCGTTGCTGATGCCGCTGGAGACGTGGCCCGCGGGCACGTGGCGCGCCGCGGCATCGACGTGGCCGGTCTGGTCGTCGAAGAAAAAGTCGGGTTCGAACTCGCGCAGGAATTCGCCCTTGGGCAGGCCGCCGAGGAACATCGCCTCGTCGACGCGGATGTTCCACTTCATGAGCGTGCGGATCGCGCGCTCGTGCGCCGGGGCGCTGCGCGCGGTGACCAGCGCGGTGCGGATGCGCATCTGCGCGTTGCCCGCCATCTGCAGGCGATGCAGCGCCGTCAGCAGCGGCTTGAAGGGGCCTTCGGGCAGCGGCAGGTCGGCCTTGCTGAGTTCGTGCGCCTGGAAGGCATCGAGCCCCTCGGCCTGGAACACGCGCTCGGCCTCGTCGCTGAAGAGCACCGCATCGCCGTCGAAGGCAATGCGCACTTCGTTCGGCCAGGCATCGCTGGCCTTCACCGATTCGACCAGCACCCGCGCGGCCGGAAAGCCCGCGCCCAGCGCTTCGCGCACGTCCTGCGCGTTGACCGACAGGAACAGGTGCGCGCGCAGCGGCCGCAGGTAGCCGAAGGGCGGACGCCCCTGCGTGAACACGCCGCGCTGCAGCTTGATGTCGGCCGCCGCGCTCGAGCGGAAGATGCGCATGCCCGAGACCGGATCGTTGCGCGAAAGAATGACCACCTCGACGCGCTGCACGCCGTCGTCGTTGAAGCGCAGCAGCTTGCGGATCAGCGAGTACGCGATGCCCGGCGCGGCCGGCACGTCGATGCGGTCGAGCTGCAGCTTCATGTAGCCCTCGTTGTCGCCGGCCTCGAAGATCCTGTTTTCTTCTTCGAGGTTGAACAGCGCGCGCGACGAGATCGCGACCACGAGCTTGTCTTCGAGCGTGACGGGCATGGCGTGCAGTGCTTCCTGGCGGACTTACTTGACGAACTGGTTGAGCTGGATGATAGGCAGCATCACGGCCAGCACAATGAGCATCACCACGCC
>NZ_JBFTPJ010000112.1:0-12539 GCF_056398445.1 Variovorax sp. 01T439_2 | reverse complement strand
CTCCTGCACCAGCTCCCTGACGCGGTCGCGCAGTGCCAGCGCATGCGGCGTGAGCACCATGGCGCGGCCCGCACGCACGAGGAGCGGGTCCCCGGTGGATTCCCGCAGCCGCGCGAGCGCCCGGCTCATCGCCGACTCGCTCAGGTCCAGGCGCTCGGCAGCTTTGGCGACGCTGCCCTCGGAGAGAAGTGCGTTCAACGCGAACAGCAGGTTCAGGTCGGCTTCTGTCGGCATGCCCGAACCTAGCACGGCCGCGGATCGACAGGAATCGAAAACTCGCCGCTAACCCGCATCGATATTAGATCCTTTTAAGATTTCTAGACTAAGTACCGCTTTGGTCACTCTCAGCGCAAGCGATGTGAAGATCTCGGCTCCTGAGGGTGCAAAGCGGCTGAGTCTCAAACCGGGCGCGGGCCCCGGTTTTCGCGAACGAACCGTCGCGCTTCATGCCGCGGCGCTGCGACAAACGCGCAGACAGATTTTTGTCGTGGAATGCGTCCAAGGTTCAACCAAGACTATTTCCTTCAAGGGCTGGCGCGGTTGGATCGAGAGCGAGATCCGGATGCTGGGTTGGCGCTGTTCGACAATGCGTGTCGCGACAGCACGCGCACGRACTCAGAACTGGACTCCTACGAGGTCATCTTGCGCTGCAACTATGCACGCGCGTTGCAATAAACCTGCTTGCGGCTGGATTTTGACACCTGCGATGATGCGCGCCAGATGCTCAACGCCATTTGGAGAGGCTTTTCCTGACGCGGCGATTGTGTCGACGCTGTCGACACAATTGAGCTGGAGCCACCTGGTGACCATCGTGGCGCTCAAGACGCCCGAGGCCCGCACCTTCTATGCCCAGCGCGCCGCGCAGGATGGCTGGAGTGTGCGGGAGCTAAGCCATCAGATCGACCGCAAGGCCTTCGAGCGCACGGAGATCGCTGCTGCCCAGACGCCCGCGCCGTCGGCATCGCCTACGCAGGTCTTCAAGGACCCGTATTTTCTGGACTTCCTGGGCTTGCACCAAGGCCATGACGAAGCCGACCTCGAAGCCGCGATCCTGCGCCAGCTGGAAGCCTTCATCCTGGAACTGGGGCGAGGCTTCGCGTTCGTCGAACGGCAAAAGCGCATGGTGATCGACGGGGAAGACTTCTACCTCGATCTGCTGTTTTTCCATCGCCGGCTTCGCCGCCTGGTGGCCATCGAACTCAAGCTCGGCCGCTTCAAGGCCACGCACAAGGGCCAGATGGAGCTGTACCTGAAATGGCTGGACAAACACGAGCGACAGGTGGGCGAAGAAGCCCCCATCGGTCTGATCCTGTGCGCCGAGTCCAGCCGCGAGCAGGTGGAGCTCTTGCAGATGCACAAGGACGGCATCACCGTGGCCGAGTACTGGACGGAGCTGCCGCCCAAGGCGGAATTGGAGCGGCAACTGCATGCGGCGCTGGTGGATGCGCGGGAGCGTTTGGCGCGGCGGGGTTTGTTGTTGGACGAGAAGAACAAAGATGAGTGAGTTACCGGCTGGATGGCGTGTTATCCCGCTTGGCACATTGCTGCGAGGAATTGAAGCGGGGCAGATCCGGGCGGTGGTCGGGCCGATCGCCTCGGAGCGGGTTGGCCTGGACGGCAATGGCTTGAAGCTGGTCGTTCAGTGGGGCGGCGAGCGCTCTACCGCTGCCATCGAATCGCTGAAGGTGATCGCCTTGGACCTGGCCGTGATGTCCATGAGCATGGAAGGCGCGACACGCTTGCCCGCATTCCTGCTGCACGACAGCCCCGCGCGAGGCGGACCTGGGGCTCAGCGTCTACCACCAGCTGCTTGACGTGGTGCGCAAGCTGGAAGGTGCGTCTTCTTCGGCTTTCCGATACATCGTGACCACCACGACGCGACCGCCGCCTGAGTTGCAGAAGTCACCGTGGCTGCGCCTGAAACTGCGCGGTGCGCCGCCCGATGAACGACTTCTGCGCTGCGATCTGCCATGGACGACATCAAGCTCTTCTGCCTCGATTCCGGCCGCGCCGTCGAACAAGGCGACGCCTCTGACCTCGAGAAACCGCTCCAGACGTTGATCGAGGCCAACCTCGACGCTCTGCTCGGCATCCACTTCCTAGCCACCGAGTACTCCACCGGCAAGACCCACGCCGGGCGCATCGACTCGCTGGGCCTGGATGAGAACAACTGCCCGGTGGTCCTGGAATACAAGCGATCGGTCGGTGAGAACGTCATCAACCAGGGCCTGTTCTACCTGGACTAGCTGATGGACCACCAGGCTGAGTTCAAGCTGCTGGTGATGGACAAGCTGGGCAAGCCGGCGGCCGACGCCATCGGCTGGGCGGCGCCGCGCCTGGTGTGCATCGCAGTCGACTTCACCAAGTACGACGGCCATGCGGTGCAGCAGATCAACCGCAATATCGAGCTGATCCGCTATCGGCGCTTTGGCGAAGAGCTGCTCCTGCTGGAACAGGCCAACGCCAGCAGCTCGAACGGCGGCCGTGCGTCGGCGGCCAAGACGGCGAAAGTGCCGAAGTCTCCGCCCTCGGAGGCCAGTGCGGCGAAGCCGGCGACGGGAGACCGGTCGTTTGCCGAATGGCTGCCCTTGCTTCCGCCCCACTTGAACGAATTGATGGCGTCGCTGGAGGGGCATGTGCTTTCGCTGGGCGACGACGTGCAACGTAAAGAGCTGAAGTTGTACGTGGCCTTCAAGCGCCTGAAGAACTTTGCCACTGTGGTGCCGCAGAAGGCGCGCTTGCTTCTGTACCTGCACCTCGACCCATCCCATGTGCTGCCGCCGCCGTCGAACGGACGGGATGTCAGGCAGCAGGGACATTGGGGGCGGGTGGCCTTGAACTGTCCCTCGCGTCGCAGTCGGATCTGAATGCAGCGAAGCCGCTGGTCCTGTTGGCGTATGAGGGCCGCTCGATGGTTGCGGTGACTTCTTCAGCGAGTTGACGGTCTGCAACAACGCCAGCGTTGCACAGAACTTGACTCGACCGGCTCTGCAGCTTGCCACGTGATGGCCGCCTGCAACCACTTGATGCTGGAGAAGCTCACCGGCCTCGCGGCTTTGAAGCGAATGCGCCATCTAGGGCCTGTTAACACAAACGAAGTCCGTCGGCGATCAGCGCGAAGCTGATGAAGCCGACGAACATCACGTCGAGTTTCTCGAAGCGAGAGAAGATCCGGCGATAGCCCTTGAGTCGTCGAAAGAGGCGTTCGATCTCATTGCGACGCTTGTACATCTCTCGGTCGTACTCCCATGGCGTCATCCGGGTTTGCTTGGGTGGAACGACGGGAATGAAGCCCAGATCGAGTGCCAACTGTCGTGTCTCATTGCCCTCGTAAGCGCGATCCATGAGCAGGTGCACAGGTCTGTCGGGTGCACCCAAGCTGCTCAGCAAAGCGCGTCCTGCGGGGGCATCGTGCGCTTGGCCCGGTGACAGCGAGAACGTTACGGCCGTTCGAGCATCCGCGGCAACCATATGAATCTTGGTGGTCCACCCGCCTCTGGATTGACCGATGGATTGGGGGCCGTTTTTTTTAACGCACCGGTGCCATCGGGATGAACCTTCACGATGGTGCTGTCCAGCGACACCGCCTCGATCCTGATGCACACGACCTGGGCCTGCTGAAGCTCGGCAAACACGCGATCCAGTACGCCGCTCTTGGACCATCGGTTCATGCGTGTGTAGATGGTGTGCCAGTTGCCGAAGCGCTTGGGCAGGCCTCGCCACTTGCAGCCATGCTCGGCGACATACAGGATCGCGTTCAACACACTCAGATTCGAGAGGCTGACATTGCCGCGCTGCACAGGCAGGCAGTGCTCGATCCGGGCGAACTGGGCTTGTGTGATCTCCATGCATGAAGTATCTCTCGGCATTCATGGTCAACTCAATTAGTGTTAACACGCCCTAGCTGGCTTGGCGGGCGCGCGCGGACTTGGTCCTATGTCATCTGGGGCGGCTTCAAGGGAATCACGTCGGCACCGATGCGCAGCTTGTCCAGGTAGTCCGCCCAGCGCTGCATCATTTCCCGGCGCGCGGGGGAGTTGGGCGGTGCAGTTGTACGCACGACCGTTGGTATCCCTGACCACGTGGGAGAGCTGGTGCTCGATGAAGTCCACGCGTTCGACAGGCGCCGCACGCAGGAACAAGCTGCGCGCCACGCGCTGTGCAAGCCGTGTGCTCAGTCCTAAGCTGGACGCATGTTGACATCCACACTTCAACCCAACTCTTCCTCCACCGCTTCGCGCACCGCCGAAACCCCGGAGGCGAACGATGCGAATCCGGCGCATGGCGCCGATGGCCTGCCGCTGCCGCGGCGTTGCTTGGCCGTCGCCGCGATCCTGGGCGCGGGCGTGCTGGTGGTGCTCGATGGCGCCATCGCCAACATCGCGCTGCCCAACATTGCCCAGCAGCTGCAGGCGACACCCGCGGACGCCGTCTGGATCATCACCGCCTACCAACTGGCCGTGGTCATGTTCCTGCTGCCGGCTTCTGCAGTCGGGGAGAGCTTCGGGTATCGGCGGGTCTTCGCGGGCGGCGTTGCGCTGTTCACCGTGGCGTCGGTGCTGTGCGCGTTGGCCCCATCGCTGCCATGGCTCGTGGCCGCAAGGTGCCTTCAGGGCCTGGGCAGTGCGGCCGTCATGCCGCTTGGGCTGGCGTTGCTGCGCTTCACCTATCCGCGCCGATTGCTGGCGCGCTCGATCGCGTGGAATGCGCTCGCCGTCGCAGCCGCTTCAGCCTCGGGACCCACCCTGGGTGCTTTCATACTCTCCGAAGCAAGTTGGCCCTGGCTCTTTGCGGTGAACCTGCCAATAGGCCTTCTCGTGCTCGCCGTCTGCGCAGCGTTGCCGAGCCCGGCGCGCTCGGTGCGCCGCCTCGATGGCTGGAGCATCGCGCTCAACGCGGTTATGTTCGCGTCCTTCGTGCTGGGGAGCGACAGGCTGGTGGCGCAGCCGCTGCACGGCGGCGCGTTGCTTGTGCTGTCGGCCGCTTGCATGGTCCTGCTGGTGAGGCGCGAGATGCCGAAGGCGGCACCGTTGATCCCGCTCGACCTGCTGCGCGTGCATTCCTTTCGGATATCGGTCATTGCCTCCGTGTGCTGCTTCACCGGCCAGATGGCCGGCCTTGTGGCGATGCCGTTCTACATCCAGCACGAACTCGGCCAGAGCGCGGTGACGGCCGGCCTCTTGATGACCCCCTGGCCTTTGGCGGTGATGCTGGCTGCACCGCTGTCGGCACGCCTGGCCCAGCGCGTGTCCAGCGCCTGGCTGTGCGCAGCCGGCAGCGCGTGCTTCGCGAGCGGCCTGGCCCTGTGCGCCCTGTGGCCGCTGCACGGCAGCCCGGCCGTGCCGATCGCTGCGTTCACGAGCCTCGCAGGCCTGGGCTTCGGCTTCTTCCAGACACCGAACAACCAGAACATGCTGCTCTCGGCACCCAATGAACGCAGCGGCGCCGCCGGCGGCGCGCAAGGCACCGCCCGGCTCACGGGGCTGACGCTCGGCAGCCTGTTGATGAGCCTGATGTTCGAGCTACTGCCGTCCCACAGCGCAGTGCACTGGGGCCTGGCGATGGCGGCTCTGGCTGCGTTGGCCGGGAGTGTGGCGAGCTTGCTCAGGAGCACCGCGAGGGGTCGCGCTGTGTGATGGGTATCGTGAGGCGAGGAGCCTCTTTTGGGGCCCGCCTTGCTGGTGAGAACGGCCGCATTTTTGAGGTGTACGGTTGTCTGCGGTGGGCCTGAAGCTCCGGGGATCGCAACCGGCTACAGTCGGCCAAAAAGCGGCCGCTCGGCAGCCAAGTTCCAGTCACTCGATGGCAGGCGCCCACACCCTAGAAATCGACATGCAACTTAAATCCTTGGGACAACGGCAGCCAGTCCATTGAGGGTGGCTGGACGAGGAGCCTCAGTTGCAAGAACATGTGAATCCGCGCAGGGAATGGCTTATCGTCACTGGGAATGCATGCGTCAGTTTCTTTTGTTCCGTAGACCCTCAAATCGAGAACGCTTCATGGGGACGAAGTATCGAAGACGCACCAAACGACCAGCGAGCAGGTGATGCTCCGACGAGCATGCCCGCTGACTGCGCGAGTCCGTCCACTGTTGAACATCTGGAAGCGATGGCATGAGATACGACATGGTCAAGGTCGAAGAACTGGTTCTGGCGCTGTTCGGCGTCTTCGAGTTCGAGAACGGACGCGTATGGAAGCGATATGACTTCGCAATCATGGATGAGCTCCACGAAAAAGGCCTCATCACCAAGGCTCACGGCAGGCAAGAATCGGTTTACCTCACGGACGAGGGAATGCGCCGTGCCAAGGAGCTCGCGGCCAAACACTTCGGGACCAACGGGGCGGCGCCCGTGGACCAATAGCTGCGGCATTGAGAGGACGTGTGTCCCATATTGCCGATCGAAGATCACTTCAACTCGTCGGGCAAGTCTCTTCTGAGCTCGCCGATGGACCTCACTCACCCGCAGAAGGCGCCTGGGTACGCCTGACGAAATCGAGCATCAGCGCAACGGCCGCATCTGCGTGGGTTTCGAGCAGCAGGTGGCCTGCATCCAGGACATGGGCTTCCATCCTGGGCAGCGCGCGCATCCAGGACAGGACCTCGGCCAGGTCGAAATAGATATCGTGCCTTCCCCACGCCATGAGGGCAGGGGGCTGCCGGTGCTCGAGGTACTGGGCGATGGCGCCGAAGCGAGCGGCGTAGTTTCCGTAGTCCGCGATCAGCGCCCGCTGGGTGTCCATGTGGCCCGGCAGGTTCATCACCCGCCAATCCTCTTCCCAGTGTTCAGCGGGGATGCGCTCGGCCACTTCCGGCGGGACGCCCGCGATGTAGGTGTCGCGTGTGCCTGCGAGCGTCAGGTGCGCGGTCGCCGCCGCCTGGTTTTCTGCGGTGGGCTGCGACCAGTAGGCCTGCGTTGCGGCCCATCCCGGTCCCCACCCCGTTCGATGCGCGTTGGCGTTCTGCACGATGAGGCCCAGGACTTTCTCTGGCGCCTGCATCGCGATCTGCAGGCCCACGGGCGCGCCCCAGTCATGCAGGTAGATGAATCGCGGACCGATCCTGAGCGAGTCCAGCAGTTCGGAAATCGCCTGGCCGATGGCGGGAAACGACGGGGCCGGCAGCGGCTCGGATTCGCCGTGGCCGGGCAGATCCGGCGCGATCACGAAAGCGGCTTGCGACAGCGCGGGTACGACCGCCCGGAACAGCCGGGCCGAGTTCGGGGTTCCGTGCAGCAGCAGCAGGGCGGGTCTGGACGCCTCGCCCGCGGTGGTGAACGCCAGTTCGGTACCGCTGGACAGGCGGAGCCGTTCCGTCTTCATGGCATCGCCCGTGCTGCCCGGCAGGGGCTTTCGTGTCGAGGCGGGCGGCTTCCTGGTTCCCATGCATCAATTCTGGCTTCAGGAAATTCGCCTCTTGTCAGCGCAGGCCGCTACAGCGTGTCCCGGCGACGCCTTCATCGGAAAGTCGACCCGTTCGGCTATAACCTCGATTTCCGCAGCGCCGCCAGGCGAAGGAGTTCTCGATGAGTTTGGATTTCACTTTCGGCCGCATGGCACTCGCCCTCTGCGCCGCTTCGCTCTTCACCGTGACTTCCGCGATGGCCGGCGAGGTCGCCAGCCAGGCGCCAACCGGGAGCCTCGCCGTCCAAAAATTGGCTGCCCGCACCGGACCGGAGAGTGTTCCCGTGGAGAGCGCAGGGCCCTACGGCGTCGACGCGGAAAGCGTGAGGCGCCATCTTGCCAACACCTTGGCAGGGGATTCGGTGCTGGGGCCGCTACCGCGCAACAACGAGCGCTACAGCTTCGATGGAAAGCTTCGTACCTACGTCGTACCGGTGCGTCCGGCCATCGACAACCCCATCAACAGCTATTCGCCCTACGACAGCAGTTCGTTCCGCCGAGATGCCGTGGCCGCGGATGCGTCGAATCTCGGCTTGCTTCAGGCGGTGTTCAAGCGCCTCGCTGCGGATTGAACGAAGCGCCGGCAACGGCGCATCGCCCGCTCCGCGCCGCGCACCGAAGGACTCGCAGGGCCAGGCCTCCGGTGCTGTTTGATCGCGGCGGCCGGCCGGGCGGATTCAGCCGACGGTGTACGGYGTTTCGGGCACCTGCGTGTGGAAGCTGGCATTGAGCATGTTCCACGAGCGGATCGCGCAGACCGCGAACGAGAGGTCCGCGATCTGTGCGTCGCTGAAGTGCCGCTTCACTGCCTCGAAGTCCGCGTCGCTGGGCGTGCGATGTGGCACCGCGTTGACGGCCTCCGCCCAATTGAACGCGGCGCGCTCGGCTTCGCTGAAGAAGCGCTCGGCCTCGCGCCAGCCGGCCACGGCGTTGACGTGGCGCGGGTCCATGCCCTGCTTGAGCAGGTCGGCCCAGTGCATGTCGATGCAGAAAGCGCAGCCATTGATCTGGCTGATGCGCAAGTTCACCAATTCACGCAGGCGCTTGTCCAGCGTACTGCCGGCGACGTGGGAAAACTGGGTACCGCCACGCGCTGCCGCAGGCGCGAGGGCGTGATAGTCGAGTCGGGCTGAGGACATGATGAGCTCCTTGTAGCTTGAGGGTTGAGGGAACAACACCTCTTAGACGAGCGGGCACATTGCCTTGTGACAGGCGCCCGGTACTGCTCGACCATGCCTCGGCCACTGAGCGGCTATTGCCCAAAACATCATCAGCGCGCCTTTTTGAAATCGTATATGATGAACATCATGCGAAATTCGAAACACACCGTCAGAACGGCAGCCAAGCAGGCCTCGCACGAGCGCATCGTCTCGGCTGCGGCGCGGGCGATCCGCCGCAGCGGCTATGACGGAACCGGAGTCGCCGACATCATGAAGGAGGCCGGCCTGACCCATGGCGCCTTCTATGCCCACTTCGCCTCGCGCGAGGCCATGCTGGCGGAAGCGGCGGAGCGGGCCTGTACGGAGTCGGCCGCCATAGCGGCGGAGGCGGCTGCCAGCGTGCCCCCGGAACAGACCTTGGCCTACATGCTCCACGCCTATCTTTCGCGAGAAAACCTGGAGCAGGTCGAGCGGGGGTGCCCCCTGGCCGCACTGGGCTCGGAAACCGTGCGCCAGACGCCCGAAGTCCGGCGAGTGACCACCCGCTACATCAAGGAAATGGTCGATCTTGTGGCCCGCCAGTCGCCGGATTGGGGGCAGGCCGGTGCCCACGAACGCGCGCTCGTGACCGTCGCCACCATGGTCGGCACCTTGCTGCTGGCCCGCGTCGTCGATGAGCCTGCGCTGTCCGACAGCCTGCGCGAGGCTGCCTTGAAGCACCTGCCCATCGCCTGAGAACACTGGAACCCATCGACCTTTCGCTCGCCAAAAAATATGACGAGCATCATGCGACTATCAAACACTGAAGGAAAAACAGGATGAACACGAAGTACAAGGTGGCCCTCGTGACAGGGGCCTCATCGGGCATCGGCGAAGCCATTGCGCAGAAGCTGTCAACGGCGGGCTACAAGGTCTACGGCACCAGCCGGCGCGGCGGCGGCGAGGTGGGAGAGCGAGCGTTCGCGATGCTGCCACTCGATGTGACCCAGGACGCGTCGGTCGATGCGGTGATCCGGCAACTGATCCAGCTGGAGGGCCGCATCGATCTGCTGGTCAACAACGCTGGCTTCGGGGTCGCTCCGGCCGGTGCGGAAGAGAGTTCGATTGCGCAGGCCCAGGCCATCTTCGACACCAACTTCTTCGGCATGGTGCGGATGATCCGGTCCGTCGTACCGCCTATGCGTCGCCAGGGGAGTGGCCGCATCATCAACATCGGCTCCGTGGTGGGCTTCCTGCCTTCGCCTTACATGGCGCTGTACTCCGCCACCAAGCACGCGGTCGCCGGCTATTCGGAATCGCTGGACCATGAACTGCGCACGCAGGGCATTCGCGTCTCGGTGGTGGAGCCCCCCTACATCAACACGCCGTTCGAAGCGAACTCGATGCAGCCCGACACGCCGCTGGACATGTACCGCGAGATTCGCGCGGGCATGGAGCAGCGGCTCAAGGAGGGAATCGCGGGCGCAGAAGGACCCGAGGTGGTGGCCGACATCGTGCTGAAGGCGGCCACGGCCACGCAGCCCAAGACCCACTACGCCCCCGGCATGGCCAGCCGCCTGCGCCTGCTGCGCAGGTTCGCGCCGGCCAGCCTGCTGGACGCCGGGGTGCGCAAGGATCTTCGGCTCGACGCGATAGCCCGCTAGCCGTTTCGCACTCCGTTCCAAACAACACTCCTTTTGAAAGAACACGATGACCTTCCAAGCACTGCTCGCCAGCAAGACAGATGACAAGATCACCACCCGCGTGGTCTCGTTGAGCGAACAAGACCTCATGCCCGGGGACGTCCTGGTCGACGTCGATTACTCCAACGTCAACTACAAGGACGCGATGGCCATCACCGGCCGCGCGGAGGTGATTCGCCAGTTCCCCTTGATTCCCGGCATCGACTTTGCCGGCACCGTCAAGACTTCTTCCTACCCTGGCATCGCGGCTGGCGACCGCGTGGTCGCCAATGGCTGGGGCTTGAGCCAAACCCATCATGGTGGCTATGCGCAGCAGGCGCGCGTGAAAGGCGAATGGCTGCTCAAGCTTCCAGCAGCCTTGTCCACCAAGGACGCGATGGCCATCGGAACGGCGGGGTACACGGCGATGCTGTCCGTGCTGGCGCTCGAGCACGGCGGGCTCACGCCTCGACATGGCGACGTTCTCGTGACCGGTGGCAATGGCGGCGTCGGTTCCATCGCCATCGCTCTCTTGTCCGGTCTCGGCTACCGGGTCGTTGCCTCCACGGGGCGGCTGGAGGAAAGCGAGTATCTGCGCAAGCTGGGGGCCGCCGAGATCATCGATCGCCGGACGCTGTCGGAACCCGGGGCACCAATCGCCCGCGAAAGATGGGCCGGTGCCGTCGACTCGGTCGGCAGCCACACGCTGGCCAACGTGCTGGCACAGACAAGGTATCGAGGCGTGGTCACTGCTTGCGGCCTGGCCCAGGGCATCGATCTTCCGGCCTCGGTGCTGCCATTCATCCTGCGCAATGTGACGCTGGCCGGCATCGATTCGGTCAATGCGCCCCAACAGGTGCGCATCGAGGCTTGGTCGCGGTTGGCGCGGGACCTGGATCTGGACAAGCTCGCGCAAGCGACGCATGTGATCGGCCTTGCCGAGGTGCCTGCAGCCGTCGAGCGATTGTTCGCAGGAAAAGTTCAGGGCCGTACGGTTGTCGACGTCAACGCATGAGTGCGCTGGATCAAGGAAAAACATGAGCGATCTGAATACTCACACAGCTGCTCACGCCGGCAGGCGCGCGTTGGTGACCGGCGCATCCAGCGGCATCGGCGCGGCCATCGCGCGTGAGCTCGCGGCGCTCGGCGTCGATCTCGTGCTGACGGCGCGGCGCCGCGACGCACTCGAAGCGGTCGCCGCGGCCTGCAAGGGCGTGAAGGTCGAGATCGTCACCGCCGACCTCGGCAAGCCCGATGCCGCGCGCACGTTGTGGGACGAGGCAACCGCCAACGGCCCGATCGACATCCTGATCAACAACGCCGGCTTCGGCTACTTCCGCCGCTTCGACGAGGTCGACTGGGCGCGCGACGCGGAGCTCGTCCAGCTCAACATGACCTCGCTCGTCGCGCTCGCGCGCTGCTTCGTCGATGCCCGCAAGACAAGCAGAGGGCCTGCGCACATGGTGAACATCGCGTCGACCGGCGCGTACCAGTCGGTGCCGAACATGGCGCTGTACGCCGCGTCGAAGGCGTTCGTGCGCAACTTCAGCGAGGGCCTGCATGACGAGCACCGCGGCACGCCGCTGTCGGTGACCTGCGTCTGTCCTGGCGGCACCGAAACGGACTTCCACGCCGCGTCCGGCGGGGGCGACTACTCGTGGATCGCGAACGCGTCGACGAAAAGCCCGGAGTTCGTGGCGCACGCCGCGATCCGAGCGATGCTGCAGGGCAAGCGCACGGTGGTGCCCGGCCTGTTCAACAAGCTCTCGTGCCTCAGCGTGCGATTCGTGACACGGCGGTTTGCATCGCGGGTGGCCACTCAGGTGCTTGGCAAGCCGCGGCTCGCGCTGCCGGCCCGAAGAGAAGCCTGAGAAGCGACGAGGCAATTGCGCCTTCTCGCCGGCGCTTCGGCCTCGTGCAGGTACGCCGTGAAGCCATCCTTGGCCGGCGGCACCGAATGGAGCAGCATCACTGCGCTGACCTGTCCGCGATGGCCCGCGCCGTGCGTGAGCACATGCATGAGCATCTCCTCGCGGGACATGCGCCCCGGTGCGCCGTCGGTGAACGCGAAGTCGACACTCTCGGCCAGCTGCGCGGGGTCGAGCGTCGAGACATGGTCGATGTATTCCCGGTCGCTTCGTCTGAGATCGGCCGCCAGCGCTGCGAGCGTCGGCATCTCGCTCAGGTTGGCCGACGGGTACGCGTGGGCTTCTCGGCGGAGGTGGGCGGCGAATATGCGGTCCACCACGTACGTGTGGCTCAACGCCTTGATGGCCAGTGGGGTGACCGGTGAGTGGTCGCCGAGGCCGGCGAGCGC
>NZ_JBFTPJ010000111.1:0-9483 GCF_056398445.1 Variovorax sp. 01T439_2 | reverse complement strand
GGCGTACACCGTGTCTTCGCAGGTGCGCAGCCTGAACACCTTCTGCAGCAGCTGGATCGACTCCTTCACCGCCCAGGCGCTCGGGTAGGGCCCGAAGTAGCGGTGCTTCTTGTCGACCGCGCCGCGGTAGTAGGCCAGGCGCGGAAACTCGTGCGAGGCGATCTTCAGGTAGGGGTAGCTCTTGTCGTCGCGGAACAGGATGTTGTAGCGCGGCTTGAGCGTCTTGATGAGATTGTTCTCGAGCAGCAGCGCCTCGGCCTCGGAGCGCACCACGGTGGTCTCCATGCGCACGATCTTGCTGATCATGTGGCCGATGCGCGTGCCGCCATGGCTCTTCTGGAAATAGTTGGCAACCCGCTTCTTGAGGTTGCGCGCCTTGCCCACGTAGAGCACCGCGCCGGCCGCGTCGAAATAGCGGTAGACGCCCGGCAGCTGCGGCAGGGCCGCGACTTCGCTGAGCAACTGATCGGAATGCACGTCTGACATGGCGGCTATTGTGGCGCGCACGCCAGGCCGCAGGGCCAGCCTGCGAGGAAACCCCGATCGGCCTGGAATGAATTGTGCTGATGATGACGGGCGCGAGGAGCGCCTGTGTCATTTCATCAAGACTACTCGGGGGAACTCTCCATGAAGAAAAACATCCGGACGGGCGCCTGGCTGGCACTGTCCCCCATCGCGCTGGCCTTGACGGTGGCCGGCTGCGGCGGCGGCGGCAATGGCGCGCAGGACAACGCCGCCCTGGTCGCGGCGATCGCCGCCATCAACGCGGCCAACGCCAGCCGGCCTGCCCCACCGCCGCCCGAAGCCGACAAGGGCTGCCTGATCGGCGACGGCGGCACGCCGGTCGTGGTGGGTTCCGGCGACCCGGGCGACCCGGCGGCACCCGAGCCCGCCTCGGGCTACGTCGTCGGCCACAAGCTGGTCTACGCGAAGAACTACATGGTGGTGGCCAACCATCCGCTCGCCACGCGCGCGGGCTGCGATGTCCTCAAGGCCGGCGGCAGCGCGGTCGATGCGGCAGTGGCGGTGCAGGCCGTGCTGGGCCTGGTCGAGCCGCAATCCAGCGGCCTGGGCGGCGGCGCGTTCATGCTTCACTACGACGCGGCAACCAGGAAGCTGCAGGCCTACGACGGGCGCGAAATGGCGCCGGCAGCGGCAACCGAGAACTACTTGCGCTGGATCGACGACGTGGCGGACCAGAACCCGCCCAAGCCCAGCGCCCGTGCGAGCGGCCGTTCCATCGGCACACCCGGCGCGGTGCGCATGCTCGACATTGCCTACAGGGACCATGGCAAGCTGCCCTGGAAAGACCTCTTCAGCTACGGCATCACGCTCGCCGCCGATGGCTTCCCGATCGGCGGGCGCATGGCCGCCGCCATCTCCGGCTCGGCCGCCAGCCTCAAGCGCGACGCCGAGGCCACGGCCTACTTCTTCAACGACGACGGCACGCCGAAGGCGCTGGGCACCAGGCTCAAGAATCCGGCCTATGCCAGGACCCTCGGCACCATTGCCACACAGGGCGCGGACGCGTTCTACACCGGCGCCATCGCGCAAGGCATCGTCGACAAGATCGGCATCACGGCGGCCGCCGACGGTTCGGCCATCACGCCCGGCAAGACGACCATGGCCGACATGGCCGGCTACGTGGCCAAGCGCCGCGATCCGGTCTGCGGCGCCTACCGCGACTACTACGTGTGCAGCATGTCGCCGCCGTCCTCCGGCGGCATTGCGGTGGTGCAGTCGCTGGGCATCCTGGAGACCTTCAACCTGGGCCTGTACAAGCCCACCGCGATCGACCTCGAAGGCGGCAAGCCGACCGTGATGGGCGTGCACCTGGTGAGCGAGGCCGAGCGCCTGGCCTATGCCGACCGCGACAAATACGTGGCCGACACCGACTTCGTGCCGCTGCCCGGCGGCTCGGTCAACACCCTGATCAACAAGCCCTACCTGCAGAAGCGGGCCAGCCTGATCAGCCTGTCGGCGAGCATGGGAACGGCACTGCCGGGCGACCTTGGAAGCGTGCCCCTGGGCATCGACAAGACCGAGGAGCACGGCACGACGCACTTCACCGTGGTCGACAAGCAGGGCAACGTCGTCACGATGACCACCACCGTCGAGAGCACGCTCGGTTCGTTCCACATGACCCAGGGCTTCATGCTGAACAACCAGCTGACCGACTTCGCTTCCAACCCCGACGACACCAGCGTCACGCCGAGCGTGAAGGTGGCCAACCGCGTCGCCCCCGGCAAGCGCCCGCGCAGCACGATGGCGCCCACGATGGTGTTCAGGAAGAACAGCGACGGCAGCATGGGAGAGTTCGTGATGGGAACCGGATCGCCGGGCGGCGGCACGATCATCCAGTACGTGGTGAAGACGCTGGTCGGCGCGCTCGACTGGGGCCTCGATGCGCAGCAGGCCACCTCGCTGGTGGACTTCGGCGCCTCCAACAGCAAGACCACCAACGTGGGCGGCGAGCACCCGGCGATCGACACGTCGGACTCGGGCAACAACGACCCGCTGATCACCGGCCTGCGCGCGCTCGGCCACACGGTGGGCTTCGGGGCGCAGTCCAGCGGCATCAGCACCATCATGCGCACGACCGTGGGCGGCAAACCGGTGCTCACCGGCGGCGCCGACCCGCGGCGCGAAGGCATCGTGCTGGGAGACACCTTCACGCCCTGACCGGGAGGCCCGCCCTCTCCGCGGGAGGGCGGCGCCTATCTGGCGAGCTCGCTCACCAGCCGGTACAGGAACTCGCGGCCGTCGTAGAGCCGCTGGATCTCGATGCGCTCGTCCAGCCCGTGGGCGCGCGCATCCGCGGGATCGAGGAACATGCCCGTCACGCCATACATCGGAATGCCGGCGTTGCGCATGAAGCGGCTGTCGGTGGCGCCGGTGCTCATCGCGGGCACCACCGGCACGCCGGGCCACATGGCCTGCGTCACCGATTCCACGGTCTTCACCAGGTCGCCGTTCAGCGGCGAGGCCGGGCTGCGCAAGGGCTTGCCGAGGTTGCGCACCACGATCTTGTCGTTGCCCACGGCCTGGGTCAGCAGGCGCTCGACTTCGTCCGGGTCGTCGTGCGGCAGGATGCGGCAGTTGACCGTGGCCTTGGCCGACTGCGGCAGCGCGTTCTCGGCATGGCCCGCCTGCACCATGGTCGCCACGCAGGTGGTGCGCAGCTGCGCGTTGTAGGCCGGGTTGGCCGAGAGCCGCTCGATCACCGCGGGCTCGGGGTTGCCGCCGCCGACGGCGCGCATGTCGTCGGCCAGCTGGCCGGTGGCAAACGGCGCGCTGCGTGCGAAATAGGTCTTGGTGACCTCGCCCAGCTTGACCGGGAACGCGTAGCTGCCCAGGCGCTCGAGCCCCGCGGACAGTGCGTAGATCGGGTTGCTTTTGGTCGGCACCGAGCTGTGGCCGCCGACGTCGCGCGCCTCGAGCATGTAGGTGGTGTACATCTTCTCGGCCACCTGCATGCGGTGCAGGTTGGGCTTGCCCCCGCGCAGTTCGCCGCCGCCGCCTTCGTTGATGCCGAACTCCGCCTGCAGCAGCTCGGGCTTGTTGTTGATGAGCCAGAAGGCGCCGTTGCTGAGCGCGTCGCCGCGCTCTTCGTCGGCCGTCAGCGCCAGGATGATGTCGCGGCTGGGCTTGAAGCCTTCCTGCTTGAGCTGCCCCAGCACCGACACCAGCGCCGAGGCCATGGCCTTGTCGTCGATCGAACCGCGCGCCGTGAAATAGCCGCCGGTTTCCTGCAGCTTGAACGGATCGGTCTTCCAGTCCTCGCGCCGGGCCTCGACCACGTCGATGTGGGCCAGCAGCAGCAGCGGCTTCTTGCTGCCGTTGCCCTTGAAGCGCAGCACCAGGTTGCCTTTCTTGGGGAAGGGCTCGAAGATCTGGATGTCGCCGGGCGCAAAGCCCGCTTCGACCAGCCGCTTTTCCATGGCGCGCGCCGCGAGCGTGTTGTCGCCCGCCGAATGGCTGGTGTTGATCTCGATCAGCTCCTTGTAGATGTCGTGAAAGCGCTGCTGCTGCGGTGTCAGCGACGGCGCCGTTTGGGCCGAGGCACCGGCCAGGCCGCCCAGGGCCAGGGAAAGCGCGAGCACGGTTCTCGCCATGCCGGGGTGAGCAAAGAAACCAAGGGAAAGTGGCGAACGGCGGCGGGTCGGCAGGCGCATGGTTTCTCTCTCCGGATGTTGTGATGCCGGCCAGCATACCAAGCAGGCACCACGGCCTCGCCCCGCCGAAGACAGGCACACTCGCGCCCATGCAATGGGACATTTTCTGCAGGGTCATCGACAACCACGGCGACCTCGGCGTGTGCTGGCGGCTGTCGAGCCAGCTGGCCGCCCTCGGCGAACGCGTGCGCCTGTGGATCGACGACGCCACGGCGCTGCACTGGATGGCGCCCACCGGCTGCGAGGGCGTGAGCGTGGTCGACTGGCTCCAGCCCGCCGCCGTCCGGCAAGCCGTGGCGGCCCCGCCGCCCGATGTGCTGGTCGAGGCCTTCGGCTGCGAGCCGGCGCCCGAACTGATCGCGCGCTTTGCCGAGCCGCAGGCCCCGGGGGGGCCGGGCCGGGCGTGGATCAATCTCGAGTACCTGTCGGCCGAGCCGTACGTCGAACGCCTGCACGGCCTGCCCTCGCCCGTGTTCAAGGGGCCCGGCACGGGATTGACGAAGCGCTTTTTCTATCCGGGCTTCACACCCGCCACGGGAGGGCTGCTGCGGGAGCCCGGCCTGCTGGAGCGACGGGCACGCTTCGACCGCGCGCAATGGCTGGCGGCGCAGCAAATTCCCTGGCGCGATGGCGAACGCCTGGTGTCGCTGTTCTGCTACGAGCCGCCGTCGCTGGCCACCCTGCTCGAGCAGCTGGCGGCCGGTTCGCAGCCCACGCGGCTCCTGGTCACCTCGGGCCGGGCCGCGCATGCGGTCAGGGCGTTCTTTGCCGACAGGAAACAGCCGGATCACGGGGTCTCGGGGCTCGGCGCGCTATCAATTTCATACCTGCCGTATCTCACGCAAGCCGATTTCGATCATCTTCTCTGGGCCTGCGACCTGAATTTCGTGCGCGGCGAGGATTCGCTCGTTCGGGGGCTGTGGGCCGGCGCGCCGCTGGTCTGGCAGATCTACCCGCAGGACGACGACGCGCACCACGTCAAGCTCGGCGCCTGGCTCGACTGGCTGGGCGCCCCGCCGTCGCTGCGGCAGTTCCACCATGCCTGGAACGGGTTCGACAGCAGCCCCCTGCCCGCTCTCGAAACACAGGGCCCATGGCGTGAAACCGTGCTGGCCGCCCGCCAAAAGCTGTGCGCACAAGAGGACTTGGTCACTCAATTGCGGCATCTGGTCGCCGGAAAAAGCTAAAATAGTGGGCTTTGCGGATTTCGGCCCGGATCTACACAGATCCGAGATGCTCTCCGCCAAACCTGCCGCGGGACATGTACCGCGGGGCCAATGAGGCCGGCAAGACACGCCGGCAAGACCTTGCAAACCACATTGCATACGTCGCCCGATGGCTCCGCGCACCGAGCGGCCAACATCCAGAGAACCTGATATGAAAATCGCTCAAGAAATCCGCGCCGGCAACGTCATCATGCACGGCAAGGACCCGATGGTCGTCCTCAAGACCGAATACAGCCGCGGCGGCCGCAACTCCGCCACCGTGCGCATGAAGCTCAAGAGCCTGATCGCCAACTTCAACACCGAAGTGGTCTTCAAGGCCGACGACAAGATCGACCAGATCGTGCTGGACAAGAAGGAGTGCACCTACTCCTACTTCGCCGACCCGATGTACGTCTGCATGGACACCGAGTACAACCAGTACGAAGTCGAAGCCGAGAACATGGGCGACGCCCTCAACTACCTCGAAGACGGCATGCCGGTCGAAGTGGTGTTCTACGACGGCAAGGCCATCTCGGTCGAACTGCCGACCAGCGTCGAGCGCGAAATCACCTGGACCGAGCCGGCCGTCAAGGGCGACACCTCGGGCAAGGTGCTCAAGCCCGCCAAGATCGCCACCGGCTTCGAAGTGCCGGTGCCGCTGTTCGTGTCGCAAGGCGACAAGATCGAAATCGACACCCGCACCGGCGAATACCGCAAGCGCGTCTAAGCCCGCACCCATGCTGGCTGGCCAGCACCCAACGACAAAGGCTCCGCAGGGAGCCTTTTTCCGTTGATGGGCTTACCCTTGCGCCCATGAACACGTCCGCCAGCGTCCGCACCGAGATCGATGGGCCGGTCAGCACCATCGTCATGAGCCGCCCGAAGCAGCGCAACGCCGTCGACCGGCCCATGGCCGACGCGCTGCGCGCCGCCTTCGAGCGCTTCGAAGCCGATCAAAGCCAGCGCGTTGCGGTGCTCTGGGGCGAGCACGGCACCTTCTGCGCCGGCGCCGACCTGGGCGCGGTCGGCGACCCCGCGCGCCGCAACGAACTCGACCCCGAGGGCGGCGGCACGGGCCCGATGGGCCCGACCCGCATGGCGCTTGCCAAGCCCCTGATCGCCGCCATCAGCGGCCATGCGGTGGCCGGCGGCCTGGAACTGGCGCTGCTGGCCGACCTGCGCGTGGCCGAGGAAGATGCCGTGCTCGGCGTGTTCTGCCGGCGCTGGGGCGTGCCGCTGATCGACGGCGGCACGGTGCGGCTGCCGCGCATCGTTGGCATGGGCCGCGCACTCGACCTGATCCTGACCGGACGGCCCGTGAGCGCCCCGGAAGCGCAGGCCATGGGCCTGGTCAACCGCGTGGTGCCGCTCGGCCAGGCCCGCCACGCGGCCGAAGCGCTCGCGCGCGAGATCGCGTCGTTCCCGCAGCAGTGCATGCTGGCGGACCGCCAATCCGCTCATGCCCAATGGAGCCTGCCGCTGGCCGATGCGCTAAGGCAGGAAGGCCGGCTCGGCGTGCCGATCGTCGCGGCCGAAGGCGCGGCCGGTGCCGAACGCTTCGTGCGCGGCGAGGGGCGCCACGGCACCTTCTGAGCCGCGGGGCGCCGCATCCGCGACGCTGCACAATGCTGCAAGTCTTCCTGTCCGATTTCTCCATGAACAACACGCACGACCTTCACGACAAGCGCCTCGCGGACGCCTGGGCCACCCTCAAGGCGCACGCCGAAAAGGGCCTCCCCCTCGATCCCGATCCTTCGCGCCTCGCCTTTGCCGATCCGGAATTCCTGCTGCGCCGCGAAACCCGCGGCATCCGCATGCAGCTCGAGCTGATGAAGCCCGACCTGGAGCAGCGCGCCCACGGCATCGAGAACACCGTGGTGGTGTTCGGCAGCGCGCGCTTTCGCAGCGAGGAAGAAGCAGCCGCGCTGGTCGCGCAGGCCGAAGCCGCCGGCGATGCGGTGGCGGCCGAGCGCTGGCGCCGCCTGGCGCGCAGCTCGCACTACTACGAGAAGGCCCGCGCCTTCGGCAAGCTGGTGGCGGAGTTCAGCAACGGCAAGGAGCCCGAGGACAAGCTCTTTGTCTGCACCGGCGGCGGCCCCGGCATCATGCAGGCGGCCAACCGCGGCGCGCACGAAGGCGGCGGCCTCTCGGTCGGCCTGGCCATCGCGCTGCCGATGGAAGAAGAAGCCAACCCCTACGTCACGCCGGCGCTGAGCTTCAAGTTCCACTACTTCGCGATCCGCAAGATGCATTTCATGATGCGTGCCAAGGCGCTGGTGGCGTTTCCGGGCGGCTTCGGCACGCTGGACGAGCTGTTCGAGGTGATCACGCTGGTGCAGACCCGCAAGTCGAAGCCGGTGCCGATCGTGCTGTTCGGCTCGGCCTACTGGAAGAAGCTGGTCGACTTTGACTTCCTGGTCGAGGAAGGCGTGATCTCGCCGGCCGACGTGAAGCTCTTCGAATACGTCGACGCGCCCGAAGATGCCTGGGATGCGATCAAGCGCTTCTACAAGCTGTAGTCCGGTTCCAGGCTCCGGCGGCATCGCCCCGCCTCCGCGGGGCAGCTAGACCTTCAAGCCCCAGGTCGCCCGCGCCCCCAGCACAACCACGCCGCCCACCACCCAGAAGACGCCCGCGATGCCGATCAGCGCGCCGATCGAGCCGAACAGCATCGGCATGGCCACGCTCGAGGCGTTGATGGTCATGAGGCGCAGGCCCAGCGCCTCGCCGTGCCGCGCATGCGGCGTGATCTGGTGCAGCATGCTCATCACCATCGGCTGCACCGCGCCGAGCGCAAAGCCCAGGATCACCGAGCACAGGCCCATGCTCCAGGCCGAATCGAGCAGCGGATAGACCGCGAACACCAGCGCCGTGACGAGGGTGGAGCTCAGGATCACGCTTCGCTCCGAAGCGCGCGAGGCCACCAGCGGCAGCACCACCCGGATGGCCGCCGCTGCAATGGCGAAGGCGCCGAGGATGGAACCGATCATCGACGCGCTGATGCCGCGGTCATGCCCCAGCACCGGCAGCACGAAGGCATGCACGTCCCAGCTCGACGATTGCAGCCAGTTCACGAACAGCAGGCGGCGGAACATCGGCTCGCGCAGCAGGTCCCAGGCGCGCGTGGGCGCGGCGCCGGCGGCGGGTGCCGCAGGCGGCGGTTCGTGCGCGCCGCGCGCCAGCAGCCAGCAGGCGATGGGGAAAGCCGCCATCACCGCAAAGCAGACCCGGAACGCCAGCATGTCCGCAGGGGCTCGCCCTGCATGGTCGATGAGCATGCCGGCGACGAAAGGGCCGATGAAATTGGCGACCGCGGGCGCTATCGCAAGCCAGCTGAACACGCGCTTGAGCTGCGTGGCGTTGGTCGCGGAGCGGCCCACGTGGCGCTGCAGCGCAATGACGGTCGCGCCGGTGGCGCCGCCGGTCAGCAGCGCCGCGATGCACATCATTGGAAAGGTCGGAAAGGCGAGCACGAGTGCTGCGCCGGCCGAAGCCGCAATGACCGACAGCCACAGCGGCCGCTTGAACCCGTACCGGTCGGCAAAGCGCCCCGCCGGCAGCGCCAGGAACACCTGCGTGAGCGCGAACAGCGCGATCAGCACGCCGACGGCCGCCGCGCTGTAGCCCAGTTGCAGCGCCAGCAGCGGGGTTGCGAGCCGCATGCCGGCCATGGTGGCGTGCAGGCAGACCTGGGCGCCGATCACGCGCAGCAGTTCGGAGCCTTTCACGGGGTGTCGTCGCCCTCGCTGTCTGCGGTGGGAGGCAGCAGCACCTGCGACTGGGCCTCGGGCAGCGCCTCGACCTTGCGCAGCGCCAGACGCATCTGCTTGGCGCGCGTGTCGGCCTTGTCGAGCGTGTCGGAGGCCTTGGCCACCTGCTCCTTGATGCGCGAGACCCATTCGCCATAGCGTTCGAACTCGGTCTTGACCGCGCCCAGCACCTTCCAGACCTCGGAGGCCTGCTGCTCGAGCGCCAGCGTGCGAAAGCCCATGTGCAGGCTGTTGAGCATGGCAAGCAGGGTGGTGGGGCCGGCCAGCGTGACGCGGTGCTGGCGCTGGATGGCGTCCATCAGGCCCGGGCGGCGCAGCACCTCGGCATAGAGG
>NZ_JBFTPJ010000110.1:0-9504 GCF_056398445.1 Variovorax sp. 01T439_2 | reverse complement strand
GGCAAGAGCAAGGCCCGCATGATGGACGAGAACAACAACACGGTCACTTTTGCCGACGTCGCGGGCTGCGACGAGGCCAAGGAAGAAGTCCGCGAGGTGGTCGACTTCCTGAAGGACCCGCAGCGCTTCCAGAAGCTCGGCGGCCGCATTCCGCGTGGCCTGCTGCTGGTCGGCCCTCCGGGCACCGGCAAGACCTTGCTGGCCAAGTCGATTGCAGGTGAAGCCAAGGTTCCGTTCTTCTCGATCTCGGGTTCGGACTTCGTCGAAATGTTCGTCGGCGTGGGCGCGGCCCGCGTGCGCGACATGTTCGAGAACGCCAAGAAGAACGCGCCCTGCATCATCTTCATCGACGAAATCGATGCGGTGGGCCGCCAGCGCGGCGCCGGCCTGGGTGGCGGCAACGACGAGCGCGAGCAAACCCTGAACCAGATGCTGGTCGAGATGGACGGCTTCGAAACCAACCTGGGCGTGATCGTGGTGGCTGCCACCAACCGCCCGGACATCCTGGACGCCGCGCTGCTGCGCCCCGGCCGCTTCGACCGCCAGGTGTACGTGACGCTGCCCGACATCCGCGGCCGCGAGCAGATCCTGGGCGTTCACATGCGCAAGGTGCCGCTCGGCCAGGACGTGAACCCGAGCGTCATTGCGCGCGGCACGCCCGGCATGTCCGGCGCCGACCTGGCCAACCTCTGCAACGAAGCCGCGCTGATGGCTGCACGCCGCAATGCGCGCGTGGTCGAGATGCAGGACTTCGAGAAGGCCAAGGACAAGATCTTCATGGGCCCCGAGCGCAAGAGCATGGTCATGCCCGAGGAAGAGCGCCGCAACACGGCCTACCACGAGTCCGGCCACGCGCTCATCGGCAAGCTGCTGCCCAAGTGCGATCCGGTCCACAAGGTCACCATCATCCCGCGCGGCCGGGCCCTGGGCGTGACCATGAGCCTGCCGGCGCAGGACCGCTACAGCTATGACCGCGAATACATGCTGAACCAGATCAGCATGCTGTTCGGCGGCCGCATCGCCGAAGAAGTGTTCATGCACCAGATGACCACCGGCGCCAGCAACGACTTCGAGCGCGCGACCTCCATCGCCCGCGACATGGTCACGCGCTACGGCATGACCGACGCGCTTGGACCGATGGTCTATGCCGAGAACGAAGGCGAAGTGTTCCTCGGCCGCTCGGTCACCAAGACCACCAACATGAGCGAGCAGACCATGGAAAAGGTCGACGCCGAAGTGCGCCGCATCATCGACGAGCAGTACGCCCTGGCGCGCCGCCTGATCGAGGAAAACAGCGACAAGATGCACGTCATGGCCAAGGCCCTGCTCGAATGGGAAACCATCGACACGGAACAGCTCGACGACATCATGGCCGGCCGCGCACCGCGCCCGCCCAAGGACTGGACGCCGCGCATTCCGCCTTCGGGCAGTGGCGGCAGCGGCGGCACGCCGGCAGTCAATCCGGATCCGGCACCCACAGTGGCCTGAAGTGAATCCGGTGTTCAACACCAACGGGGCCATCGGCCCCGTTTTCGATGATGAAGGTGCCGCATGACGATGGCCCCCGCGGTGGTCTGGCAGGCCGGCCGTTTTGCAATCGATCTCGCGCAGCCGCGCGTGATGGGCATCGTCAACGTCACCCCCGACTCCTTCTCCGACGGCGGCGCGCATGCTTCCACCGAGGCCGCGCTGCGGCATTGCGAGCAGTTGCTGAAGGAGGGCGCGGACATCCTCGACATCGGCGGCGAATCGACCCGCCCCGGCAGTCCGGCCGTGCCGCTCGATGCCGAACTGGCGCGCGTGCTGCCGGTGGTCCGGGAGGCGGTCAAGCTCAACGTGCCGCTGTCCGTCGACACCTACAAGCCGGAAGTCATGCGCGCGGTGCTCGAACTGGGCGCTGACATCGTCAACGACGTCTGGGCGCTGCGCCGGCCCGGCGCGCGCGAAGCGGTGGCGGCGCATCCCTCGTGCGGCGTCTGCCTGATGCACATGCATCGGGATCCGCAGACCATGCAGACCGCACCCATGCAGGGCGACGTGGTGCCCCAGGTGCTGTCGTTCTGGGCCGAGCAGGTGGCGCAGCTTCGCGCGCTGAAGGTCGATGCCTCGCGGATCACGCTGGACCCGGGTATCGGCTTCGGCAAGACCGTGGCACAGAATTTTGCGCTGCTGGCGCGCCAGCGCGAACTGCTCGATGCCGGCTGTCCGCTGCTGCTGGGCTGGTCGCGCAAATCGTCGATCGGCACGGTCAGCGGCATTCCGGCGGCCGCCGAGCGCCTGGTGCCCAGCGTGACGGCGGCGGTGCTGGCTGTGGACCGCGGCGCGGCCATCGTGCGGGTGCACGACGTGCGCGACACCGTGGCGGCCATCGCCGTGTGGCGCGCCATGAAGGCCGAAGAGACACATCCATAACAAAACCCGAGAACAAGAACGAATCCATGACCCGCAAATACTTTGGCACCGACGGCATCCGCGGCACGGTCGGCCAGTCGCCCATCACGCCCGATTTCGTGCTGCGCCTCGCGCATGCCGTGGGCCGCGTGCTCAAGAAGAGCGAGGCGCGCCCCACGGTGCTGATCGGCAAGGACACGCGCATCTCGGGCTACATGCTCGAGTCCGCGCTGGAGTCGGGCTTCAACTCCGCGGGGGTCGACGTGGTGCTGCTGGGGCCGCTGCCGACGCCCGGCGTCGCCTACCTGACCCGCGCCCAGCGCGCGAGCCTGGGCGTGGTGATCAGCGCCAGCCACAACGCCTATCCGGACAACGGCATCAAGTTCTTCAGCGCGCAGGGAACCAAGCTCGACGATGCTTGGGAGCTTGCGGTGGAAGCCGCGCTCGAGGAGGCCCCTGTATGGGTCGACTCCGCCAACCTCGGCAAGGCCCGCCGCCTCAATGATGCGCCGGGCCGCTACATCGAGTTCTGCAAGAGCACCTTCGCCAACGACCTGACGCTGCGGGGCATGAAGCTCGTGGTCGATGCGGCGCATGGCGCAGCCTACCAGGTGGCACCGAATGTGTTCCACGAACTGGGCGCCGAGGTCAGCAGCATCGGCTGCGCACCCGACGGCCTCAACATCAACAAGGGCTTCGGCGCGACCCATCCGGCCGCGTTGGTCGAGGCCGTCACGGCGCAGAAGGCCGACTACGGCGTCGCGCTCGACGGCGATGCTGACCGCCTGCAACTGGTCGACGCCAGCGGGCGGCTGTTCAATGGCGACGAACTGCTCTACCTCATGGTGGCCGAACRCATCGCGCGCGGCGACAAGCCGGCGGGCGTGGTCGGCACGCTCATGACCAACAAGGCGATCGAGGTGGCGCTGCGCGGGCAGGGCATCGAGCTGGTGCGCGCCAAGGTGGGCGACCGCTATGTGCTTGAGGAACTCGAAAAGCGCGGCTGGCTCCTGGGCGGCGAGGGCTCGGGCCACCTGCTGGCGCTCGACCGCCACACCACCGGCGACGGCATCGTGAGCGCGCTGCAGGTGCTGCAGGCCTGCGTGCGCAGCGGCAAGACGGTGGCGCAGCTGCTCGCGGAAATCACGCTGTTTCCGCAGGTGCTGATCAATGTCCGCCTGACGCCGGGACAGGACTGGAAGAACAACAATGCGCTGGCCGGCGAAACGCGCCACATCGAAGCCGAACTCGGCGACAGCGGCCGTGTGCTGATCCGTGCGAGCGGCACCGAACCGCTGGTGCGCGTGATGGTCGAGGCGCGCGATGCGAAGCAGGCGCAGTCTTGCGCGCAGCGGCTTGCCGCGACCCTGGAACCTGCACGGTGACGATGGTCGAGGTCGTGCTGGCGGACTACCGCAACGCCGCGCATGCGGCTGCGCTGGTCGGCCTGCTCGACGCCTACGCACGCGATCCCGCGGGCGGCGGCACGCCGCTCGAAGCGGGTGTGCTGGCCGAGCTGCCTGCGGCGCTGGCCGCGAGGCCGCAAGCCTTCAGCGTGCTCGCGTACGACGGGCCAACGCCCGTGGGCCTGGTCAACTGCATCGAAGGCTTCTCGACCTTCGCCTGCAAGCCGCTGGTCAATGTGCACGACGTGGTCGTGCTGCCCAGCCATCGCGGCCGGCGCATCGCGCAGCGCATGCTTGCGCGGGTGGAGCAGGAGGCCCGCGCGCGCGGCGCCTGCAAGCTCACGCTCGAGGTGCTGTCGGGCAATGCGCCGGCGCTGCGCAGCTATGAACGCGAGGGCTTCGCCGGCTATCAGCTCGATCCGGCGTTCGGGCACGCCGTCTTTTTGCAGAAGAAGCTCTGAAAGAGAAAAGGGCCGAGGCGCATGGTTCGCCGTCGGCCCTCACCCCAGCCGTTTCCCCGCGGGGAGAGGGGAGCAAGACAGATCAGAAGCGCGTGACGGGCATGTCGGCATCGCCCTTGTTCGGTGCGTACTTGCCCAGCTCCCACTTGGCGATCGCGTTGCGGTGCACTTCGTCCGGGCCGTCCGCGAAGCGCAGCGTGCGCGCGCCGGCATAGGCGTAGGCGAGCGGGAAGTCATCGGACATGCCGCCGCCGCCGTGGACCTGCATGGCCCAGTCGATCACCTGGCAGGCCATGCTGGGCGCGACCACCTTGATCATCGCGATCTCGTTCTTGGCGACCTTGTTGCCGGCCACGTCCATCAGCCATGCGGCCTTGAGCGTGAGCAGGCGCGCCATGTCGATCTTGCAGCGCGCTTCGGCGATGCGCTCCTGCGTGACGGTCTGCGAGGCGACGGTCTTGCCGAAGGCCACGCGCGAGGAGGCGCGCTTGCACATCAGCTCGAGCGCGCGCTCGGCCAGGCCGATCAGGCGCATGCAGTGGTGGATGCGTCCGGGGCCGAGGCGGCCCTGGGCAATTTCGAAGCCGCGGCCTTCGCCGAGCAGCATGTTGTCGGCCGGCACGCGCACGTTCTCGAAGTACATCTCGACGTGGCCGTGCGGCGCGTCGTCGTAGCCCATCACGTTGAGCGGCCGCACGATGCGGATGCCCTTGGCGTCGGCCGGCACGATGATCATGCTCTGCTGCGAATGCCGCGGCGCGTCGGGGTCGCTCTTGCCCATGGTGATGAAGACGGCGCAGCGCGGATCGGCAGCGCCCGAGATCCACCACTTGCGGCCGTTGATGACGTASTCGTCGCCSTSGCGCTCGATGCGGGTCKMGATGTTGGTGGCATCGCTCGATGCCACGTCGGGTTCGGTCATGGCGAAGGCCGAGCGGATCTGGCCTTCGAGCAGCGGCTTGAGCCAGCGCGCCTTGATGGCTTCGGAGCCGTAGCGGGCAATGGTCTCCATGTTGCCGGTATCCGGCGCCGAGCAGTTGAAGGCTTCCGAGGCCCATGGCACGCGGCCCATGATCTCGGCCAGAGGCGCGTATTCCTGGTTGGTGAGGCCCGCGCCTTCGTAGCCGGAGGCGGCCGCGCTGTCGACCGGCAGGAACAGGTTCCACAGGCCCTGGGCCTTGGCCTTTTCCTTGAGCTTCTCGACGGTCTTGAGCGCGGTCCAGCGCTTGCCCGCGGCCGTGTTGGCGGCCAGCTCGGCGGAATACTCGGCTTCGGCCGGATAGATGTGCGCGTCCATGAATGCGCTCACGCGCTTCTGGAGCTCCTTGGTTTTTGCCGAGTATTCGAAGTCCATCGTCTGTCTCCTGGTGGGGTGTGGGGGCGGTTATGCCTTTTGGGCAAACTGCCAGGCCATTTCGGCCATGGGGCGCGCGCCGCGGGCCGAAGCCACGGCCTGCTCGCTCGATGCGGTGCCTGCCTCGACCCGCTTGGCAATGCCTTGCAGGATCGCGGCCATGCGGAACAGGTTGTAGGCCTGGTAGAAATTCCAGTCGGGCGCCAGCGCCTCGGGCGTGGTGATGCGCGTGCGCTCGCAGTAGCGGCGGATGTATTCGCTCTCGGTGGGAATGCCCAGCGCCGCGACATCCACGCCGCCGATGCCGCGGCCCGTGGTGGGGGGCATGTGCCAGGACATGCAGTGGTAGCTGAAGTCCGCCAGCGGATGGCCCAGCGTGGAGAGCTCCCAGTCGAGCACCGCGATGATCCGCGGCTGCGTGGCATGGAACATCACGTTGTCCAGGCGGTAGTCGCCATGGACGATCGAAACCTTGGTCTCGTCGCGCGCGCTCGCCGGCATATGGGCGGGAAGCCAGTCGATCAGGCGCTCCATGGCCTCGATCGGCTGCGACAGTTCGCCGGCGCCATCGGCCGAGGCCTTGTACTGCTTGCTCCAGCGGCCGATCTGTCGCTCGAAGTAGTTGCCGGGCTTGCCGTAGTCCGCGAGGCCGCGCTCGGCGAACTTCACGGTGTGCAGCGCCGCGATGACGCGGTTCATCTCGTCGTAGATGGCCGCGCGCCCGGCGTTGTCCATGCCGGGCAGGGCCTGGTCCCACAGCACGCGGCCCTGCATGAACTCCATCACGTAGAAGGCGCGGCCGATCACGGCTTCGTCCTCGCACAGGCAATGCATGCGCGGCACCGGCACGCCGGTGCCGGCCAGGCCGCTCATGACCTTGAATTCACGCTCCACCGCATGGGCCGAGGGCAGCAGCTTGGCAACCGGGCCCGGCTTGGCGCGCATCACGTAGCTCTGCGTGGGCGTGACGAGCTTGTAGGTCGGGTTCGATTGCCCGCCCTTGAACATCTCGACCGTCAGCGGTCCCTGGAAGCCGTCAAGGTTCTTCGCCAGCCACGCTGCGAGCGCCTCGACGTCGAAGGCATGCTGCTGCGAGACCGCACGGGTGCCGATGAAGTTGGAGAAGTCCTGGCTCATGTCAATGATCTGCTTCCGAGACGCGCATCAATGCTGCGCGATCCAATACGACCAGGCCGCCCGGCTCGATGCGGATGGTGCCCTCGCGTTCCATGGTCTTGAGTTCCTGGTTGACGCGCTGGCGCGAGGCGCCGAGCAGCTGGGCGAGTTCTTCCTGCGCCAGCTGCAGGCCGATGCGCATCTGGCTGCCGTCTTCCAGGTTGGGCACGCCGTAGCTGCGCACCAGGTGGATGAGCTGCTTGGCCAGGCGTGCACGCAGGGGCAGGGTGTTGAGGTCTTCCACCAGCCCGAACAGCGTGCGGATGCGGCGCGCCTGCAGCCGCATCAGCGCCTCGTACAGCTCCACGTGCGCAGCCAGGATCTTCTGGAAGTCGGCCCGCGCGACGCACAGGATGGTGGTGTCCCCATGCGCATAGGCATCGTGCGTGCGCCGGTCCCCGTCGAACATCGCCACGTCGCCGAACCAGATGCCCGGCTCCACGTAGGTCAGCGTCACCTGCTTGCCCGAGACGGCCGTCGAGCTGACGCGCACCGCGCCCTTGGCGCAGGCGATCCAGTGGTCGGGAGGGTCGCCGCGGGCAGCGATCAGGTCGCCGTCCTTGAAGCGTTTGACGAAAGCACATCGGAGGATGTCGTGCCGTAGCGATGGAGAAAGAGAAGAAAACCAGCGACCACTGTTGATCGCTTCACGTTCTTCGATGGTAAGAATGGGGTCGTCCATTGGTCTGTCCTGTCGGCGACTGAAAAACTGGAGGGTGTCGCAGGAGCGACGGCGTGCCGCTACTCGTAGCGCGGTGGTTTCTTGTCGATGAACGCGGCAATGCCGACGCCCGCATTCGGGTGGTGCAGGTTGCGCACGAAATGGTCGCGCTCCTGCGAGAGCTGCGACGCGAAGGTGGCGCCGGGCGCTTCGCTCAGCAGCTCCTTGATGCTGGCCAGCGAATTGGGCGCGCGTGCATTGAGCCGGGCCGCCAGCGCCAGGGCGCTTGCAAGCGCCTGGCCGTGCTCGCTCAGTTCGTTGACCAGCCCGAGCGCATGCAGCCGCGGCGCGCCGATGCGCTCGCCGCACATCAGCCACTCGCTGGCCAGCTGGCGCGGCAATGCACGCGCAAGCTGCCAACTCAGGCCGCCGTCGGGCGAGAGCGCCACGTTGCTGTACGACGCCGCAAAGACCGCGTCGCGCGCGGCCACCACGAAATCGCAGGCCAGTGCCAGCGAGAAGCCGGCGCCTGCGGCCGCGCCTTCGACCGCCGCGATGATGGGCTTGGGAAAGGCGCGGATCGAGTCGATCCAGTTGTGCAGGCCCTCGATGCTTTCGGCCTGCACCGAAGGATCGCGCTGGCGGTTGTCGGACAGCCGCTGCAGCGAGCCGCCGGCGCAGAACCATGCGCCTTCGCCCACGATGACGACGCTGCGGATTTCGTCGCTGCTCTCGGCGCCGTTGAGCGCCTCGATGCCGGCGGCGTAGATCTCGGGGCCCAGGGCATTGCGCTGGGTCGGATTGGCGATCGTCAGCACCATGGTGCGTCCCTCGCTGGTGCTCTTCAGTTCGGCGGTCATCGCTGTGATGCTTTCGTTTTTTGGTGTTGGTCTGCTTATTCTTCTTCGTGCAGCAGGCTCAGGCCGATCGCGCCGCGGCGGCGCAGCCACGGGCTCGGGCGATAGCGCGGATCGCCGTAGACGGTCTGCAGGTTGAACAGCACTTCGAGCATGTTGGTCGGACCGTACAGGTTGCCCATGGCGAGCGGGCCGCGCGGATAGCCCAGGCCCAGCTGCACCGCGGTTTCGAGGTCGGCCGGCGAGCAGACGCGCTGCTGGCACATGTCGGCGGCAATGTTCACGATGGTGCCGATCACGCGCTGCGTCACGAAGCCGCCGCTGTCGCGGATCACGCTCACCGCCTTTGCATCGCGCGCGAAGAGCGCATGCGCCGCATCGCGGATGTCGCGCCGCGTGGCGGGGTTGGTGGCGAGCACGCGGCGCTTGGTGGCGGCATCGTCGATCAGCATGTCGATGCCCATCGTGCGTGTGGCGTCCAGCCGCTCGACCGCGGCCACCGTGGTCACGTCGAAGCCCAGCGGCGCCACCAGGATCAGCGACGTGGGCGCCGCCGTGGCGCCGCTGTCGATCTGCGCGCCCAGTGCGTTCACCAGCCGCAGCAGCTCGGCCCGGCGCGCGGCGCGCGGCGAAACCCAGACCGAGGGCATCGCCGCCACCACCGGCACCGCCGGCTCGGCGGGCTGCTGCATCACGCCGTCGTTGTAGCGGTAGAAGCCTTCATTGGTCTTGCGCCCGAGCACGCCGGCCGCAAGCCGCTGGGCGGTGATCACGCTGGGCCGGAAGCGCGGCTCCTCGTAGTACTGGTGGTAGATCGATTCCATCACCGGATGCGACACGTCGAGCGCGGTCAGGTCCATCAGCTCGAAGGGGCCCAGGCGAAAACCGGCCTGCTCCTTCAGGATGCGGTCGATGGCGGCGAAATCGGCCACGCCTTCGCCGACGATGCGCAGCGCTTCCGTGCCATAGCCGCGGCCCGCGTGGTTGACGATGAAGCCCGGCGTGTCCTGCGCCTGCACGGCGCTGTGGCCCATCTGCACCGCATAGCCTGCGAGCTGCTTGCAGACGTCGGCCGAAGTCTTGAAGCCGGCCACCACCTCGACCACCTTCATCAGCGGCACCGGGTTGAAGAAGTGAAAGCCCGCCACGCGCTCCGGATGCGCGAGCCCGGCCGCAATGGCCGTGACCGACAGCGACG
>NZ_JBFTPJ010000109.1:0-9513 GCF_056398445.1 Variovorax sp. 01T439_2 | reverse complement strand
CAGCAGCGCGAAGCGCCGGTGGTTGTCGCCGTAGGGCTGGCGCGTGGCGTCTTCATAGGGGTTGCCGGGCCGGTCATACAGCGCCGGCGCATCGATCACGTAGGCGGGGATCGGCGCCGCCGCGCCGTCGATGGCGATGCGGCCCGCGCGCAGGCCGAAGCGTTCCGGGCCCCAGGGCGCCGTGAATTCGGCCACGGGCGCCAGGTCGCGCACGCCGGCCAGGATGGCCGGGAAGCCGGGCAGCAGCACGCGTGCGTCCTGTCCGGCGGCCATGAGCGCGAGCGGCAGCGCGCCGGCCACGTCGGCGAGGCCACCGGTCTTGAGCAGGGGGAAGAGTTCGGCGCTGACCTGGAGGATTCGCATCGGGGAAGGGTGCGGCCTCAGGCAGCCAGCAGGCGCTTGAGCATTTCGCGGGTGACCAGCACCACGCCGTTGTCGGTGCGCTCGAAGCGCGCGGCATCGGCGTCGGCGTCTTCGCCGATCACCATCTCGTCCGGAATGACGCAGCCGCGGTCGACCACCACGCGGTTGAGCCGGGCGCCGCGGCCCACCTCGACGTCGGGCAGCAGCACGGCCTCGTTGATGTCGCAGAACGAATGGATGCGCACGCCCGAGAACAGCACCGAGCTGCTGACCTTGGAGCCCGAGACGATGCAGCCGCCCGAGACGATGGTGTTGACGGTCATGCCGTGCTTGCCCTCGCGGTCGAGCACGAACTTGGCCGGCGGCAGCTGCCGCTGGTAGGTCCAGATGGGCCAGTCTGTGTCATAGATGTCGAGTTCGGGCGTGATGGAGGCCAGGTCGAGGTTGGCTGCCCAGAATGCATCAATCGTGCCCACGTCGCGCCAGTAGGCCTTGGCGCCGGGCCCGCGCGAGGCGCGCGTGACGCAGGACATGCCGAAGGGGTGCGCCAGCGCGCGGCCCTGCGCCACGGCGCGCGGGATGATGTCCTTGCCGAAATCGTGGCTCGAATCGGGGTTGGCGGCGTCTTCCTCGAGCAGCTGGTAGAGGTACTCGGAATCGAACACGTAGATGCCCATGCTCGCGAGCGCCACGTCGGGATGGCCCGGCATGGCGGGCGGATCGGCCGGCTTCTCGAAGAAGGCCGTGATCTGGCGGCCGTCGTCGATGGCCATCACGCCGAAGGCGGTGGCCTCCATGCGCGGCACCTCGATGCAGCCGACCGTGCAGCCCAGGCCGCGCTCGGCATGGTCCTTGACCATGATCGAGTAGTCCATTTTGTAGATATGGTCGCCGGCCAGCACCACCACGTAGTCGTGCTTGGTGGAGCGGGTCTGGATGATGTCCAGGTTCTGGTACACCGCGTCGGCGGTGCCGCGGTACCAGTGCTCGTCGCCCGTGCGCTGCTGCGCGGGCAGCACGTCGACCATCTCGTTGAGCTCGGCGCGCAGGAAGCTCCAGCCGCGCTGCAGGTGGCGCATCAGCGAATGCGACTTGTACTGCGTGACCACCGCCATGCGCCGGATGCCCGAGTTCAGGCAGTTCGACAGCGCGAAGTCGATGATGCGGAACTTGCCGCCGAAGTACACCGCCGGCTTGGCGCGCCGGTCGGTCAGCTGCTTGAGGCGCGAGCCCCGGCCGCCGGCCAGCACCAGCGCGATGGTGCGGCGGACCAGTTGATGCGCCTGCAGGGGGGCCTGCGGCGTGCTGTTGCTGCTGATGCTGTGGTTGTCCATCCTGTGTCTCCGTTCGTTTGGCGGTTTGTCGTCTTGTCTTCTTCGTCTTCTTCGTCTTCAGCGCTTCTGCAGCCAGCCTAGCACCGTGCGGCGCGGCTGGCTGCTACGTTCTTGCAATCCGGAGGCTCGAACGCGGTACCTCCACCGTGCCGGCATGCGGCTGTGGCTGCGCGGCGCCGGCCTCGGGCGCCGGATCGTCGGTCGCGAGCCGCCACTGCCATGAACCCGCCGGCAGCCTGAACGGCATGGCCGCCGGCCCCGCATTCACCAGCACCAGCCAGGCGCCCGCATCCGCGGCCGCCGCTTCGAAAAGGATTGCAAGCGCCGTGCCGCCGTGCCAGTCGGCCTCGCGCATCGGCTGGCCGTCGGGCCGCAGCCAGCGGATGCCCGGCGCGCCCTCTGCCGGCTCGGCCGGCCACCAGCGCGTGCTGCGCAGCACGGGCGCTTCGCGGCGCAGGGCAATGAGCCGGGCGACGAAGGCGCTCAGCCGCGCTGCTTCGCTGGCGGGATCGTGGGCGCCGATCCAGGCGAGCCAGGTGGTTTCGTTGTCCTGGCAGTAGGCGTTGTTGTTGCCTTGCTGGCTGTGGCCGAGCTCGTCGCCGGCCAGCAGCATCGGCGTGCCCTGCGACAGCAGCAGCGTGGCGAGCAGCGCGCGCTGCAGGCGGCCGCGCTCGGCCTGCACGGCGGGGTCGTCGCTCGGACCCTCGACGCCGCAGTTGTTGCTCAGGTTGTGCGCATGGCCGTCGCGGTTGTTCTCGCCGTTGGCGAGGTTGTGCCGCTCTTCGTAGCAGAGCAGGTCGCGCAGCGTGAAGCCGTCGTGCGCGGTGATGAAGTTGACGCTGGCGGTGGGCGCGCGGCCATGGTGGGCGAACTGCGCGCTCGAGGCCGTGAAGCGATGCGCGAAGTCGCCCAGGCCGGCGGCGCCCTCGCGCCCCTGCCGCAGCCAGAAGCCGCGCTGGGTATCGCGGTAGCGGTCGTTCCATTCGAGCCAGCCCGGCGGGAATTCGCCCAGGCGGTAGCCGCCCGGCCCGATGTCCCAGGGCTCTGCGATCAGCAGCGTGCGCGAGAGCACGGGGTCTTGCGCGATGGCCGCGAAGAAGGGCGCGCGCGGGTCGAAATGGCCATCGGCGCCGCGCCCCAGCACGGGCGCGAGGTCGAAGCGGAAGCCGTCGACGCCGAGCGCGCAGGTCCAGTGGCGCAGGCTGTCCATCACGAGCTGCAGCACGCGCGGCTCGGCCAGGTTGAGGCAGTTGCCGGTGCCGGTCCAGTTGGCGTAGAGCGCGCGGTCATCGGCGCGCAGGTGGTAATAGAGCGCGTTGTCGATGCCGCGCATCGACAGCGTGGGACCGAGCTCGTCGCTCTCGGCGCTGTGGTTGTAGACCACGTCGATCACCAGCTCCATGCCGCGCGCATGCACCGCGTCGGCCAGGGCGCGGAATTCGCTGGCCGGCGTGGTGCCGGCGCGGCCGCTCCAGTAGCGCGCCTCGGGCGCGAACCAGCCGATGGTGTTGTAGCCCCAGTAGTTGCCGAGGCCCATGGCGAGCAGCCGCTGTTCGTCGGCGCGGTGCTGCACCGGCATCAGGCTCAGCGTGGTGACGCCCAGGGCCTGCAGGTGGTCGAGCACCACGGGCTCGGCCAGGCCCGCATAGGTGCCGCGCAAGGCCGCGGGCACGCCCGGGTGCAGCCGGGTCTGTCCGCGCACATGCAGTTCGTAGAGCACGCGCTCGCCGGCCGGGATGCGGGCATGGCCCGGTGCGGCCGAGCCATCGGCGGCGGCCGCCACGCGGCCCTTGAGCGCCACGGCGCCGTTGTCGCGCGTGTTGCGCTGATCCGGATTCGCGGGATCGTGCCCGAGGAACAGGTCGCTGCCGTCGTACCGGCCGACGATCTCGCGCGCATACGGATCGAGCAGCAGCTTCGCAGGATTGAAGCGCTTTCCCTCGTGCGGCGCCCACGGGCCGTGCACGCGAAAGCCGTAGACCAGCCCGGCGCGACCGCTCGGCAGCAGCCCGTGCCAGACGCCGTCGGTGAAGGCCGGCAGCCGGATGCGCTGCTGCTCATGCTGGCCCGTGCCGTCGAAAAGGCAGAGCTCGACGGCTTCGGCGCTGGGCGCCGCGAGCGCGAAGTTCACGCCGTTCGGCGAGAGCGTCGCGCCAAGGGGGAAGGGGGAGCCCGGGCTCAGCATCGCTTCAGGCCAGCACCCACATCACGGTGGCCAGGGGCGGCACGCTGATCAGAATCGAATCGGCCCGGCCGTGCCAGGGCACCGGTTCGCTGTCGACCACGCCGTTGCCGACACCGCTGCCGCCGTACACGGCGCCGTCGGTGTTGATGGCCTCGCGGTAGGCGCCCGCTGCCGGCACGCCGAGCCGGTAGCCGTGGCGCGGCAGCGGCGTGAAGTTGCACACCGCCACCACGAAGGAGCCGCCCTGGGCCCGGCGCACGAAGGCGAAGACCGACTGCTCCCGGTCGTCATGCACCAGCCACTCGAAGCCGGCCCTTTCGGTGTCGAGCTCGTGCAGCGCGGGGAAGTGCCGGTACACGTTGTTGAGGTCGCGCACCAGCCGCCGCATGCCCTGGTGCGGCGCCTGCTCGAGCAGGTGCCAGTCGAGGCTGCGGTCGGCGTTCCATTCCGCCACCTGGGCGAATTCATTGCCCATGAACAGCAGCTTCTTGCCCGGATAGGCCCAGAGGTAGCCATAAAGATTGCGCAGCCCCGCGAACTTCTGCCACTCGTCGCCGGGCATGCGCCCGAACATCGAGCCCTTGCCGTGCACCACCTCGTCGTGCGAGAGCGGCAGTACGAAGTTCTCGCTGTGCGCATACATCAGGCCGAAGGTGATCTTCTGGTGGTGGTGCTTGCGGTGGACCGGGTCGATGCCCGCATAGGCGAGCGTGTCGTTCATCCAGCCCATGTTCCATTTGTAATGGAAGCCCAGGCCGCCGTCCTCGGGCGGCCGCGTCACGCCCGGAAAGCTCGTGGACTCCTCGGCCAGCGTGATGGCGCCCGGGCGCTCGACGCCCACCACCTGGTTCATGCGCCGCAGGAAGTCGATGGCCTCGAGATTCTCGCGCCCGCCGTGGATGTTGGGCACCCATTCGCCGGGCTGGCGGCTGTAGTCGCGGTAGAGCATGGAGGCCACGGCGTCGACGCGCAGCCCGTCCACGCCGTAGCGCTCGAGCCAGTACAGCGCATTGCCGACCAGGTAGTTGCGCACCTCGGTGCGGCCGTAGTTGAAGATGAAGGTCTTCCAGTCGTTGTGGAAGCCTTCGCGCGGGTCGGCGTATTCATAGAGCGCGGTGCCGTCGAAGCGGCCCAGGCCGTGCGCGTCGGTGGGAAAGTGCGCGGGCACCCAGTCGAGGATCACGCCCAGGCCCGCGGCATGCGCGGCTTCGACCAGATGGCGGAAGTCGCCGGGCGTGCCGAAGCGCGAGGTGGGCGCATACAGGCCGATCGGCTGGTAGCCCCAGGAGCCGTCGAACGGATGCTCGCTGACCGGCAGCAGCTCGATGTGCGTGAAGCCCATGTCGCGCGCGTACGGCACCAGCGTGTCGGCCAGCTCGCGGTAGTCCAGCCATTCGTGGCCGTTCTTGCGGCGCCAGGAGCCCAGGTGCACCTCGTAGATGCTCACTGGCGCATGGCGGCCGTTGGCGGCGGCGCGTCCGGGCGGCATCGCCACCGGCGCGGGCAGTGGCGCGACCACGCAGGCGGTCTCGGGCCGCAGGCGCGAGGAAAAGGCGAAGGGATCGGCCTTGCGCAGCACCTCGCCCTGGGCCGAGAGGATCTCGAATTCGTAGCCGTCGCCCGTGGCCACCTGCGGCGCGAAGATTTCCCACACGCCGCATTCGCGGCGCAGCCGCATCATGTGGCGCCGGCCGTCCCAGTTGTTGAAGTCGCCGACCACGGAGACGCGCCGCGCATTGGGCGCCCAGACCGCAAAGGCCACGCCCTTGACGCCATCCATCTCGCACAGGTGCGCGCCCAGCCGCTCCCAGGGCCGCAGGTGCGTGCCTTCGGCCAGCAGCCACACGTCGGTGGCGCCCAGCACGAACGCAAAGCGGTACGGGTCTTCGAGCCGCGAACTGTGCGTGCCCCAGTCGACCTGGAACGAATAGCCCAGCAGCGCTTCCGCTGCGGGCACCAGTCCCGCAAAAAGATCGGAGCCTTCCTGCCGCGACAGCAGCGCCAGCGGCCAGCCCGTGCGCGTGTGCACCACGGCCACGCTCTGCGCGCCCGGCAGCAGCGTGCGCACCAGCAGGCCGTCGCGCGTCTCGTGCGGACCGAGCACCGCGAACGGATCGCCGTGCTCGGCGCGCATCAGCGCGTGCACTTCGCGTTCGGGCAGCAGCAGGGAAGGCATGTTGTTCTTCACATCGGTTCTTCTTCGCCGGCGGGGCGGCCGAAAAAGACGCCGTAGGGCGCCAGCCTCAGCATGCGCCTTTCAGCGCCGGCCTGCAGGGACGACGACGATGCCAGTGGATGCCCCGCGAGCGGCTCGAGCGCCTCGCGCAGCGCGATGGACACCGACTCGCCTCCCAGGTTGAAAACGGCCTGCAGCGATTGGTTCCCTTCGCGCCGCTCGAACCACAGCACCGGCTCCGGCGCATCGATGAAGGCGATGCTGCCGGTGCGCAGCAGCGGCTGGGTGCGGCGCCAGCGCAGCAGCGCGCGGCTGAATGCGAGCATCGAGTCGGGATCGGTGGACTGGCGGTCGACGGCCAGCGGCAGGTGGCGGCCGTAGACCGGCAACCAGGGCCCGCCGGTGGTGAAGCCGGCGTGCAGCTCGTCGGCTTTCCAGGGCATGGGCGTGCGGCAGCCGTCGCGGCCCTTGAATTCGGGCCAGAAGGCGCGGCCGTAGGGGTCCTGCAGCAGCTCGAACGGCACCTCGGCCTCGGGCAGGCCGAGTTCCTCGCCCTGGTAGATGCTGGCGCTGCCGCGCAGCGCGAGCAGCAGCGCGAGCCAGAGCCGGTCGCGCCGCGTGTCTTCCGGGCCGCCGCCGCTCCAGCGCGTGGCCACGCGCGGCACGTCGTGGTTGGAGACGGCCCAGCAGCCCCAGCCGCCGGTCGGCGCGAGYGCCTGGTCGAGCGTCTCGACCTGGTGGCGCAGGTGCCGGGCGCTGTGCTCGGCCGTCAGCAGGCTGAAGCTGTAGGCCAGGTGCAGGCGCTTGCCCAGTTCGGTGTACTGCGCCATGACGGGCGGCGCGTTCTCGTCGCCGACCTCGCCGAGCGCGACCGCGCCATAGTCGTCGAGCAGCCCGCGCAGGCTTTCGAGGAAGCGCAGGTTCTCCATCTGGCTCTTGTCGTAGAGGTGCTGCTGCATGGCATAGGGGTTGTCGGCCCGCACCGTGCTCACCTCGTCCAGCGAGGCGGCGCTGGCCGGCGGGTTGTCGCGCAGCAGCGCATCGTGGAACTGGTGGTTGCAGGCATCGAAGCGGAAGCCGTCCACGCCGCGCTCGCACCAGAAGCGCACTTCGCCCAGCAGCGCTTGCTGCACCTCGGCGCAATGGAAGTTCAGGTCGGGCTGCTCCTGGAGGAAGCTGTGCAGGTAGTACTGGCGGCGGCGCGAATCCCACTGCCAGGCCGGCCCGCCGAAGACCGAGAGCCAGTTGTTGGGCGGCGTGCCGTCGGGCCGCGGGTCGGCCCACACGTACCAGTCGGCCTTGGGGTTGTCGCGGCTCGCGCGGCTCTCGGCGAACCAGGCGTGCTGGTCGGAGGTGTGCGAGAGCACCTGGTCGATGATGATCTTGAGGCCCAGCGCATGGGCGCGCGCCAGCATCTCGTCGAAATCGGCCAGCGTGCCGAAGATCGGATCGACCGCGCGGTAGTCGGCCACGTCGTAGCCGAAGTCTTTCATCGGCGAGCGGAAGAAGGGCGACACCCAGATCGCATCGACCCCCAGGCTCGCCACATGATCGAGCCGCGAGGTGATGCCGGGCAGGTCGCCGATGCCGTCGCCGTTGCTGTCCATGAAGCTGCGCGGGTAGATCTGGTAGATCACCGCGCCGCGCCACCATTCGCCATTGCTGCTGTTGTTGCTGCGCATGCTGTCCCTGTGGTCTGAAAATCATTGTGGCATGCGAGATCCGGGCCCGGTCCGTGCATGGGCCTGTCCCGGTCCCGCCTGAAAAGCTTTCTACACTGGGTGGGGTTCCCTGCGAACCCGCTTCCCGTTTCGTTTTGCAAGATGACCACCGACGCCGCTTCCCCCGCCCCATCCCCCCACCCGCAAGGCCTTGCCGCGCTCGAGCAGCGGCTCGCCCGGGATCTCGAATGCCTCGGCTGGCCCGCGCGCGCCTGGATGCCGGCTCGCACGCACGGCGGCGAGCCCGTGCTGGACGTGGCCATCATCGGCGCCGGCCAGGCCGGGCTCGCGGCTGCGGCCGCACTGGCCCAGCAGGGCATCCGCGCGGTGGTGTTCGACCGCGCGCCCGCGGGCAGCGAAGGGCCGTGGGCCACCACGGCGCGCATGGAAACCCTGCGCTCGCCCAAGGAACTGACCGGCCCCGCGCTCGGGCTGCCCGCGCTGACCTTCCGCGCCTGGTTCGAGGCCCAGTTCGGCAGCGAGGCCTGGGCTGCGATGGACAAGATCCCGCGCCTGCAGTGGATGGACTACCTGCGCTGGTACCGCCGCGTGATGAACATCGATGTGCGCAACGACATGGCCGTCACCGGCATCCAGCCGCTCGCCGATGGTGCGATGGTGCGGCTCGCGCTGCGCACGCCGGCCGGTGCGCAGCAGGTGCTGGCGCGCCGCGTGGTGCTAGCCACGGGGCGCGACGGGCTTGGCGGCCCCGCGGTTCCGGCGTTCGTCAACGCGCTGCCGCGCTCGCAGTGGGCCCATTCGTCCGACGAGATGGACTACGGCCGGCTCGCCGGGCTGCGCGTGGGCGTGGTCGGCGCGGGCTCGTCGGCCATGGACAGCGCGGCCACCGCGCTGGAGGCCGGCGCGCACAGCGTCGAGCTCCTGATCCGCCGGCCCGACCTGCCGCGCGTCAACAAGGGCAAGGGCGCCGGCGTGCCGGGCCTGACGCAGGGCCACTACGACCTGCCCGACGCGTTCAAGTGGCGCATCCGCCACTACATCAACGTGGCCAACGTGCCGCCGCCGCATGGCAGCACGCTGCGCGTGTCGCGCCACCCGAATGCGTTCTTCAATTTCGGCTGCCCGGTGCTTGCGGTCGAGCCGCAGGGCGCGGCAATGCGCGTGGCCACGCCCCGGGGCGACTTCGTGTTCGACTTCCTCGTTGTTTCGACCGGTTTCAAGATCGACTGGCGCTGCCGCCCCGAGTTCGACACCATTGCATCGCATGTGCGCACCTGGAAGGACCGTTTCGTGCCCGCGCCCGGCGACGAAGACCAGGAGCTGGCCGATTCGCCCGATCTCGGGCCGGTGTTCGAATTCCGCGAGCGCACAGCGGGCGAGTGCCCGGGCCTCGAGCGCATCCATTGCTTCTGCTATCCCGCGGCCTTGTCGCACGGCACGGTGTCGGGCGACATTCCCGCGATCAGCGATGGCGCCCGGCGGCTCGCGAGCGGCATGGCCAGCCTGTTCTACCGCGAGGACTTCGAGCAGCACTTCGCCAACCTCGAGGCCTACAGCGAGCCCGAACTGTTCGGCGACGAATGGGTGCCCGCGCCGCCGCCGTCCGAACGCGGCTGAACTCCAGACTTCTTCATCGAAACGCATGACCACTCTTTCCGAATCTCCTCTTGCCATCGACGTGATCGACGCCACGGTGCCGCTGGTGCCCGGCCACGCCACCCGCCTGCTGCGCCAGCAGCGCGACAAGGTCGTGGCGGCCACGCAGGGCAGCTA